>QIJL01000639.1 GCA_003232435.1 Flavobacteriales bacterium
AAACCAAAAAAAGGATGATGCCTTTCATAGTACTGAATATTTTACGAACAAATATACTATTTTAGGGATGTTAATATCCATTCAAAAATTTAAAGGAAACACTATCGAAAATAAGAAATTTGGTATTTACTTTTCTTTTGGCGGCCGCTTTCGTAGCTTGTAAGAATCAAATAAAGGCCAATATGTGATGACCGCACGGTTATTTCCCAATGAACCTTATAATGATTTGACTATTGAAAATTTGGGAAATGAAAAAATCCTGTTAAAGGATTTTGAATTGAGTTGGGTCGAACAAATCAGGTAGAATTATGGCCTCTACCTATTCAAAATGTGCATTGGACATCTCTTCTGCCAAAGCTTCCAAATCGATTCCCATATTTTCTTTGCTCACTTTCACAACTTTGGCGCGAAGTTCTATTGGCAGATTTGAATATCCGTCTTTGGCACCTAGAATCATTCCGGCAACGGCAGCTACCGTATCGTTATCTCGGCCATAATTTACAATAAACTGCATCGTCTTTTCGAAATCGCCTCGCCCGAATTCCAGGGCCGTAACTAATATTTGCCAAATTTCGCCCGTGTGAAAAGCAGTTGTTTTTTCATCTTTTTCCAAAAAGGAATAGACGAAATCTTGTTGCACCCATTCTTGTTCGGAGTTCGGAAAACCCTTCGGGAATTTAACTCCCAAGGAATCTTTTACATCGACCGAATCGGCAACTTCGATTTCCCTCGAAACCAAAACCACCCGTCGGGAAGCATCTAAAATATTTTGACTGATCCGTGCAACCAATCGACTGTTTTTATAACCCATGGGATCTACAAAAACAGCGGTATTTAGAATAGAATCTATATTTTTTGTTCTCATGGCGGTATTGGTCATTGCCGAAACCAGCCCGGAAATATCTTTCGCATAACCCAAATCGAATATTGAATGTTCATAGGCAATTTCGTAGGCCTCTTCCGGATTTTTCGAAAGCAACCCGAACATAGGGGTGTACAACTGCCCGGCACAAGACATTTCGCCGCCATAAAATCGATGTTGGGCCTTTTGAAATTCTTCACCTCCTTTTTGATACGCCAGAGCCACTCGTGCCCACTCCTTTATCCAATCTATTTTCTCCATTTGAACATCAAGTAAATCAGGATTCTTGGCAGTCTCGCCATTACCAAGTTCTTTGGTCAACGAAGCATAATAGTCTACAATGAATTTTGAAAAATTTTCAGGACCGAGGTCTTTTTTTTGGTTCGAAAAATACTTGACCATAAGATATTTCCAGCGGGTATCATCTGTTGTCGCGCCGGCTAGAAGATTATGGCCCCAAGTGCCTTCGGGCGATTGTTCGCGAACTGCTGGGGTTAGCCCCGTAATATACCCGTACTTCAATTGAATTTCGTTTCGATGCCACATTTCAGTTGAGGCGCCCATGGCATCACCTATGGCAGAACCCACCAATGCACCAAGCACTTTGTCATAATATTCTTCCTTACTTAATTGAAGAGTGTCCGTTGTAAAAGTGGTTTTCACTGGAGATGGGATATTTACTTCCGGCTTTGAATCTTTGCACGAAAGGGCTAACATAAAAAGTATTAATCCTAATAAAATCAATTTCTGTTTCATCTTAAAATCATTTTATGTGCCTTTTTCAAAAGAGACTTTTTCTCGTCAATAGTGCGATCCAAGGGCAATTGTGCCAACCCGATCAAACGTCTCATAATTTCGATCCCCGCTACTTGCGACATTAATTTTTTATCCGCCGGGCCATTATATCGTGAATGGATTCTGCTTAAGTATTTCTTCTTGCCCGTTGCCATTATAAGATGTGCGGCCATAACGCCAAGGTCGAACTCCGCGAACCCGACAAATCCGAATTCGGGATCGATGACATATAGATTATTGGATTCCGTCATCCAACTTCCCGGATAATAATCGCCATGTAATAGGGTGTCGCCTTCCGATAAGTAACGCTTTCCTATTTTCTTTATGGCTTTTTTCAATTTGGCATCGATTTTATAGGGAAGCGACAATTCTTGCAACCCGGGTTGAATGTCATCCAAAGAGAATCCATTATCCTTTAAAAAAGGTAAAACAAAAATGTGTCGATGGTTCAACTTTCGCATTTCAATGTTTTCGGGAAAATCACCGGGTACTTTTGTTCGATGGATAAGATCGATGATAAAAGTCAATTTCTGCAGTGCTGTTTTATCGATTTCCCTTTTTTCATACAAGAAGACCATATCTTCACATTGCCCCAGATCTTCTAATAATAAAAGATGATCGGAAATATCGAACCCCAAAATTTTAGGAATATGGGCGCTCAAAGCACTACTTTGAATTGCCTGATAAAACTGCCGCTCGACCACGATCCTATCTATGGGCGCCTCGATTTGTTGGTATTTTTGTACGAAAGGGCGTGATTGTTTCAAGATAAGGGATCGGCGATTAGTGGTCATTCGTAAAACCACATTCATATTACCTTCGCCAGGTTTTTCAACGGACATTATCTCCTCACTCTTTGACAACAACCAATCATTCTGGTGCATGTATTCTTGCAGTTTGGCCAAGCCAATATTGATATCTATTTTAAACAAACTAAGTTGAGGTTTTGTCTTTCGAAAAGATAGTCTAAAAACAAAAAAAATCCTTACCATGAGGGAAAGATTTTTTGTCGTGTCTCCATCAATTACTGCTTCAGATATGCTGTAAATTATTGGAATCATCATCAATCCCTAGTCATTCGAGTGCAATTATTTCGTCCGCGAATCGACGAGTGCGCCATTCTATCTTATTTCGATTATCCTTGAACTTAAGCAAAAAAGTACTTGCTTGCTCCCCAATTATCTTTACCGGATTAAGATTTACAAAAACACGACCATCTACATATTCGTATTTAAAATGCCACTCGTCCAAACACGGATTTCCTAGATTCCAGACGGCTGTAGTGAAAGTTAACCGATTTAATTGGCATGAAATCTATATAGAGTTACTAGGTCGCTTAAATGACGGAACTTTGTAGTTAACCTTAAATCTATTCTATGAAAACAATTTTACTATTAAAGGAAATTTATGCCGAGGGTTTTAAAAATATTGGCAATTATCTAATTAGGAACTACTTCAAGGCATTCGCCTGGTTTAGTCTGATCATGCTTATAGTGGTCATCTATGCGTTCTTTTTCCGTGTATTTACAGGTTTTGCATTTGATTGAGCCATTCAAAAATGAAATGATGGAAGGCCCAATAGTTTGGATCATAGATGAAGACATGGTTGCACAATATGCAGCAACCTATAAAATCGAACAGTCTTATCCCTACTATTGGGTCATCTGTCATTACACAGTCGAAGAGGCATTAAGTTCTTTTTATAGATGCCTGGAATCAAGTTCCGATATCCCTGACATAGTTTTATTAGACCTACCTTTTCCGGTCCAGAACGGATGGCATTTTCTTGACGAGTTGAAAAAAATAAGGGACCAGGTGCCGATTATGGAAATCTATATCGTTTCGGCTTTTGCCAATTCAAAAGATCGACGCCGCGCTGAACAACATGCGTTGGTCAAACGGTATTTCGATAAGCCCATTACCAAGATCAACCTTGATACCATCTTTTTGCCGAGTATGATATAGTCTCTAATTTATTAATTGTGAAATCAAAACTAACAAAACAATTGTCAACCAAAAACCCCATAGACATTGAGTCTACAGGGTTTGATAGTGGTGCCTCCAGGAATCGAACCAGGGACACATGGATTTTCAGTCCATTGCTCTACCAACTGAGCTAAGGCACCAGTATTTTCAATATTTCATTTTTTTCTTGCCTCCAGCCCTACTTCGACTGCGCTCAGCACAGGCTTACTTCGGGGAAACCAGGAACCCATGCCCCGACGCTTCGGGGTTCGGTCTCCCGACACTCTACCTCCCCATAACTACCAACTGAGCTAAGGCACCATGCTCTCTTAAAGCGGAGGCAAATATAATTTCAAAAAAAAGAACTACAAACAAAAAAGGTGAAAAAGGCGATCGTTAGAAGACATTTTTGGATCTTTGCAATATGAACCTTGTAATCGACGCAGGAAACACATTGATAAAAGTCGCCGTTTTCGAGAAAGAGCAGTTGACCTTTCAGGAAATAGTCAACGAAAAAGGTCTGCCCCAAAGGTTAAAAGAAATCTGCGATAAATACCCTAAAATAAAATGGGGCATGATCGCATCGGTTCGTAATCTTGAACCTGAAACACTTGCTGTCTTGGCCGTGTTCTGTAAAGTGCTTCAGTTGAACCGAAATACAAAGATCCCTTTCAAAAATTCTTATGAAACGCCTAGTACTTTGGGTGTTGACCGTATTGCACTGGCTACGGCAGCATTTTATTACAACCCCAAAGGGAATACCCTGGTCATGGATGCAGGTACATGCCTGACCTATGATATGGTCAACGATTATGGTGAATATCTTGGCGGGGCGATTTCTCCTGGTTTGAATATGCGATATCGTGCTTTAAGCGAACAGACGGCAAAACTACCTTTGCTAGAGAAGACCGATTTGCTAGACTTCATTGGAAATTCGACCGATTCAAGTATACACAGTGGGGTTTTGAACGGAATATGTAATGAAATTGATGGGGTCATCGAACAGTACGAATCACGTTTTACTGATTTAACAGTTATTTTAACAGGGGGCGATGGCGATTTTTTGTCTAAACGACTAAAAAACCCCATATTTGCCCATTCTAATTTTCTCCTGGAAGGGTTGAATTATCTACTGGAATACAACAAGCGGTAAATGATCAAAAAAATCGGTATTGCCATAGCATTGATGGCGGCTACAGGCCTTTATGCTCAAAACGGTTCAGTTTCCCCCTACTCATATTTTGGTATTGGCGATTCAAGGTCCCTTGGCACTTATGAGAACCAAATGATGGGGGGTATCGGCATGTTCGCCGATAGTATTCACGTAAATCTTAAAAACCCGGCCGCCTACAGTAAGTTGGGGGTGCAAGCAGGTGATGACTTCGGTATTACCACCTATACCGCGGGCGTGTCTCATAAACAATTGCGCCTAAAGAGCTTTACCGATCAAGAGAATAACAAGCTCACCAATCTCGATTATTTGGCTATCGGTTTTAGTCTTAAAAAAGGTCTTGGGGTAGGTTTTGGCATTATGCCCTTCTCGTCAGTGGGCTATAATTTGGTTTCAGAATCAACCAACAGCAGCAATGCAGCAGTAACAAATCAATTTACGGGGAGTGGTGGCCTGAACAGAGCCTACCTTTCGGTAGGATGGGAGTTTGCAAAAGATTTCAGTATCGGTGCCACTGCGAACCTTAATTTTGGAACACTCAAAAATGAAAGGGTTCAAAGTGTGGAAAACGTGCAGTTCGGTACCTTGGACAGAAGAGAATCAAGAGTAAATGGGGTAGATTTTAATTATGCGCTGAACTATACTCCGACCTTTAAGGATAAATATACGTTGTTCGCATCTGTACGGCTGAATACACAGGGAAACTTGTCATCGCAGAACACACAGGAAATAGGGTCTTTTTCTTTGACCGATGGTAGTGGAATCGAGACAATCGATGTCGATTTAGAAGCTCGAGGACTTCGAAGAACCGATTTAAAAATACCGACCACCACCACCTTGGGCCTAGGTTTCGGCGAGCATCGTAAGTGGTTTTTAGGTGCTGAATATGGTTTTCAGGGTCTCAGCTCTTTTTCGAACGAGTTTTTGGCCGTCGAGAATTTAGTGTACCAAGATGCCAGCTCACTTGCCTTGGGGGGCTTTTTTATCCCCGATGCGAGTCCGTTTTCACCCTACTGGAAAAAGATAACCTATAGGGCCGGACTTCGTCTCGATAAGACCGGGATGCTCGTTAATAATGTAGATATCAACAACTTTGGCATAACTTTTGGATTTGGACTACCGCTGGGCAGAAGTTTTTCCAATCTGAACCTCGGTTTTGAACTGGGTAGAAGGGGAACGACGTCGGCGGATTTGATAGAGGAAAGTTATTTTAAAATTAACGTGGGACTGTCGTTGAACGACCTTTGGTTCCAAAAAAGGAAAATCAACTAGACCTTATTGAAAAAATTTGTACATTAACCACTTTAAAAATAGCACAATGAAAACAAAATTTTACTTCACAACGTTAATGCTACTGGCGTTTATGGTTGTTGGTAATGCTCAGGCCCAAAACCAAGAGTGCATGACCAATCTTTCTATTTATGTCGAGCATGCCAAAGTCAAAAATTACGATGCAGCTTATACACCATGGAAAATGGTCTATGAAAATTGCCCCGATGTGAACTGGGCCAACTTTGCCTATGGCGAGAGGATCTTAAAAGACAAGATCAAAAAGTCTTCCGGTGCCGAGAAAGATGCCTTTATCAATGACTTAATGACGCTTCATGACAATAGCATGAAGTATTTTCCGAAGAAAGCGAATCCTGCGGGTGTCATAATCGATAAGGTTATGTTGAAATACGATAATAAAATGGCCGACGATGCCGAAATCTATGAAGATTTGGACAAGGCCATGAAGGAAGACCGGGACAATTTCAAGAACCCTAAGGCAATGTATCTTTATTTCTCAAGTTTGGTGGATCTGCACAAAACGGGAAAAAAGGATCTTCAAGAAGTTTTTGATGTTTATGATGAGGTTACGGAAAAAATCGATGAAGAAAATAAAAAACTGACCGATAAGATTGCTGAATTATTGCCCAAGGAAGAAGCGGGTACGTTGACATCTAAAGAAAAAAAGATTTTCAAGGCCGCGAACACGAATTCTGAATCATTCGGCAAAATTGCCGGTAGTATCGATTCGAAGTTAGGGGCACTGGCCGATTGTACAAACTTGATTCCCTTGTACCAAAAGAGCTTCGATTCCAAAAAGAATGATGTTGTTTGGGTAAAACGTGCGGTTGGGCGTATGTTCAGCAAAGAATGTACTGATGACCCATTGTTTAGTAGAATGGTTGAGATTCAAGCTGAGCTCGACCCATCAGCAGACGTTTATGTTTACCTTGGGATTTTGAAAATGAAAAATGGCGATACAAAAGGGGCCTTGACTGATTTTGATAAGGCACTTTCTTTGGAAACCGACTCGTACAAGAAATCTAACATTGCCTATAAAGTAGCGACGATAAACAGAAGAAAAGGAAGCAAGTCTACAGCTCGTAAGTATGCACAAAAAGCGATTAATTCCAATTCATCGAATGGAAAAGCCTACTTATTGATCGCCAATTTATATGCGACAAGTGCAAACCAATGCGGTGACGATTCTTTCTCAAAACGGGCCATCTATTGGAAGGCCGCCGATATGGCGCGTAAGGCAGGTCGGGTTGATCCCTCTTTGAGCAGTAGAGCCAATAAATCGGCTACCAGTTATTCGGCGAAAGCACCTTCCAAAGAAATGATATTCAGTTCGGGCAAGGCCGGTCAAAAAATAACTTTCAGTTGTTGGGTCGGGGGTAGCGTAACGGTACCGAGTTTATAAGAATGAAACAATTTTTGGGATATAATTTTAAAAACGTTGCCGTGCTAGCTAGCACGGCAATGTTTTTTTTATGCTGTAAAGACAATTATAAAAGGGTCGGTGAAGAGGCGGCACCCAATGTTTACCCTAGGGGAATTGCAGAGAATTTCGTTATGACCCATACCATTCTGGATGAAGCACTCGAAAGTGAAGCTGTCGATTCGGCAAGGGTAATCGCGGTTCTGACAAGTCCTATTTGTGAAGATTTTATTAACTTGAGTTTCGCGCATCGTAAATTTCCGGAGGGGCTTCAAGTCGATTACTTTGATAAGGAAGGGAATAAAAGTGTGGTGACCGCCGATTACGGAATTGTCTATTCGGTCACGAATTTGATAGATTTACAGGGCAATGTGGTCATCGAAGGCCATGACGGCAAAAAACTGGAAGCCCCACAGTTGTATTGGGACCGAGATAATGATTGGATTTTTACCCAAGGAAAATTTACCTATACCAACCCTGAAGACGGCACCATAATGGACGGCGAAGGAATGGATTTCAACAAAGACCTGAGTCTGTTGAACGCACATAAGACCTATGGCCTGATGTTGATCAAAGAAGAAGATAAATGATAAAGATCTTACGATATACCGAGTACTTATATTTGGCCGTGGCCTTCTTTTCTTTTTACCGTATTTATACGGATTGGGATGTCGATCGAAACAACGCTTACCTCTTCGTATTTTTTGCGGTCGCCTCTTTGGGAATGTTTCTTTTCAGGAGAAACTATAGGAAAAAGTTCGAACAACGCCAACGTGATAATCAGGGTAAATAGTGGAAATTATCATCATCGTTATTACTTCCTTATTGTTTTCAGCTTTTTTTTCCGGGATGGAGATTGCTTTTATCTCGGCGAATAAGATCCATATTGAGATAGAAAAAAAACAAGAAGGGTTTCTTGCACAGGTGTTAACCCGTTTGACCAGAAAGCCTTCGAAGTTCATTGCTACGATGTTGATAGGGAATAACATCGCCTTGGTCATCTACGGTTTCTTTATGGGCGATTTTTTGATGAAATGGTTCGAGGGGTTCGACACGGCCTCCAACGGCTTCCTAAGCCTTCTGTTTACTGATTTTAGCTTGTTGACCCAAACGGTTATATCGACTTTGGTCATTCTTCTGACAGCCGAATTCCTTCCTAAGGTACTGTTCCAGATTTATTCCAATTCAATGCTGAAAATACTGGCGATACCTGCCTATATATTTTATGTTTTGTTCTCTTTGATTTCAGATTTTATAATATGGGTTTCCGATTTTATCCTCAGAACATTTTTTAAGACCGAAGGCGATGAGGTGGAACTGGCTTTTAGCAAAATCGAGCTTGGTGACTACATCACTGAACAGATGGAAACCGTTGAAGAAGAAGATGAGGTAGATTCCGAAATTCAGATATTTCAGAACGCCCTTGACTTTTCGTCAGTGAAGGCACGGGAAGTAATGGTACCGCGAACAGAGGTAATGGCAGTGGAATTTCATGAGACACCAAAGAATTTAACGAAACTTTTCAGTGAGACCGGCTATTCAAAAATTCTCGTTTATAAAGATACCATTGACAATATAATCGGGTACGTGCATTCGTTCGAACTCTTCAAAAAGCCGAAAACCTTAAAGAGTATATTGTTGCCGGTGGAATTCGTACCCGAAACGATGTTGATCCATGACATTTTGGATGTACTGACAAAAAAGCGAAAAAGTATTGCTGTCGTACTCGATGAATATGGAGGTACATCCGGAATTATGACTGTGGAGGATATCGTAGAGGAACTTTTCGGGGAAATTGAAGATGAGCATGATACCACAGACCTTTTAGAAGAGCAAATCGATGAAACCAATTTTAAGTTTTCAGCACGTCTCGAGGTTGACTATATCAACGAAATTTATAAGATAGAGCTACCTAAAAACGATGAGTATGAAACTTTGGCCGGTTTGATCGTACACAATACGGGGGAAATTCCCGAACAGGATACCGAAATACAAATCGAGAACTACCTTTTTACCATTTTGGATGTGTCCAGCAACAAAATCGACCTCATCAACCTGCAAATTCTTGAAAAAGAGTAATCCATCGAAGGGCTTGACTTTCAAGAAATTCCTTTAATTATACTCAATGGATTTAGCTTTTCGGGAATTTTGACGAATTTATTTTTTTCTTTATCGAGGCAAAATTTTCAAGCATAGCCGTAGCTACGGTTCAAAATTTTAACGATGAAAAAGGAAAAAGGAAAGAGTGAAAAACCCGAAAAGCTATGTGCGTTGAGTATATTAACAGGAAAACACTAATTTTGCCACCCGATTACTATCAGGGGTGATTTAAAATAAAAGAGATAATGGCAATTTTAGGCAATATTAGAAAACAAACAACGGTTTTGATCTTGATCATTGGTCTGGCGTTGTTCGCATTTGTGATTTCCGGAGTTTTTAGTAGTGGAGATTTGGGCGGTGGTGGTGGTAAAGTCGGTTCTTCGGTAGCCGAGGTAAACGACAATGAAATACCAATAGACGCATTTCGCCAAAAGGTGGAGAATATGAGCCGAAGAATGGGCCCCACGGCTTCCACGATGCAGGTGGTAAACCAGGTTTGGGATCAAGAAGTTCGCAGTTCTATATTGGGCGAGCAATTCGAAGATCTTGGCGTCGATATCGAGCAGGATCAGATTATGAATTTTATCAAAACAAATCCCGGTTATTCGCAAAACCCTCAATTTACAAATGAAAACGGTGTTTTCGACGAATTCAAACTCAAACAGTTCATCGCCGATTTGAAAATCAATAGCCCTGATCAGTACAATATTTGGCTACAAGATGAGGCTTCGATTATTCAAGGAGCAAAAGAGCAGGCTTATTTCAATTTAATCAAAGCTGGTGTTGGGGCCACCTTAAAAGAAGGCGAACTTGACTATAAATTGGCCAATGAGAAATTGGACATCAGATACGTTCGAGTTCCCTATGCATCTGTTGCAGATAGTACGATCACGATTACCAAAAGCGAGATTTCTACGTATATCAACGCCCATAAAGATGATTTCAAACAAGACCCAGCGAGGGATATTCAGTTTGTTTATTTTGAAGAAAAGCCATCGGCCGAAGATGAAAAAGCCGTTGAAGAAGCCGTAAATAAGTTGTTGGTCGATAGCTATGGTTTTGACGAAACAAAGGAATCTGAAGAGGGAAAAGTAATTAACGATACAGTAATTGGTTTTAAGAACACGACGGACATGGCAGATTTCTTGGATCGTAATTCCGATATAAAATTCGATACTATTTATCAGGCGAAAAAGAGATTGCCTGCTCAATTTGCCGACACTTTGATGAGTTTAAAGGTTGGTGATATTTATGGCCCTTATCGTGATGGAGACTCTTTTAAGATTTCAAGAATGATGGGGAGAAGAGCCAACGGTTCGGTAAAAGCCAGCCATATTTTGATTGGCTATGAAGGGGCGCAGAGAGCTAACCCCGAAATAAAGAGAACCAAGGAAGAGGCGGAAGTGGAGGCAAAACGTTTGCTCGCAGAGACCAAGAAAAAGGATGTGGTATTTGTTGAATTGGCACGTGATAATTCCGATGGCCCTTCAGCAGCTAACGGGGGAGATCTTGGTTATTTTCAAGAAGGCGCTATGGTACCCAAGTTCAATGATTTTGCTTTTGGCAATCAAGTTGGCACTATTGGATTGGTAGAAACCGATTTTGGATACCATGTAATAAAAGTCGATGACAAAGAAGATATCGTACAAATCGCGACTTTAGCCCGTGAAGTAGAAGCTTCTGAACAGACCATCAACAAATTGTTTACAGATGCGACGCAGTTCGAGAGTGATTCAAAGAATTCTGAAAAGGCATTTTCAGATTCGGCAAGGGAAAAAGAGTTTGTTGTACGCCCCGTAAATAAAATCAAGATGATGGATGAAAACCTACCGGGGCTCTCGGCTCAACGTTCCATCGTGCAATGGGCTTTTAATGAGGATACTGAACTCGGGGAAATAAGAAGATTCGATGTCGACAATGGCTATGCGGTTGTACAGTTGACCGCTAAATATGAAGAAGGTCTTATGGCCGTTGAAGATGCCTCGGCAACGGTACTTCCAATAATCAGAAAGGAAAGAAAAGCCGCTCAGATCATCGGGGCCAACAAGGGAAAATCATTTGACGATTTTGCAAAAGACAATAACATTTCAGCTTCAAATGCTACGGCATTGACAGTGAAGTCACCAACAATTCCCGGAGCAGGTAGTGAGCCATTGGTGGTAGGCACGGCTTATGCGATGACGGCAGGTGAAACGTCAGGATTGATAGAAGGCGAAACGGGAATCTTTATGGTAAACTTGACCAAAAAAGATGAAGCGCCTAAGTTGGATAACTATAGTACGTATGCCAATAATTTAAAGTCCGCTGCGGCGTCAAAGGTCAATACAGCCGTTTACAATGCCCTAAAAGAAGGGGCTGTAATCGAAGACAATAGATCTTTCTTTTATTAGTGAAACTCGATTTTGAGGAGTCCGCCAAAGGCGGACGAACTCAAAATCGTTAGTTGAACTAACCCCGCTTTCTTGTGCTGAACTTGTTTCAGTATCAGCGGGGACCTCGTCAGCCATTTGGCTGACGATTCCTATTAATGGGTCCAGTCCGCCAATTGGCGGATGGGGTTTAATCTATAGAATTCCCCGAGGCTTTGCCTCGGGTGTAGCATTCAGATAATCGATTTGTTCCAAGAACGAACAACCAACAACGAAAAAAAAGGTCTAGTTTCTTGGCTCTTGCAGCGCAGCGGTCTTGATTCCGATACCTCGGTGGCTCTGCCCCGAGGTAGTTCATTACCTTTTATTAGTGTGGTTACAAGACCTGTCAGGTTTTTACTGAAACGAGTTCAGCACAGGTAAAACCTGACAGGTCTACAAGATCATATCCTCATATCGAATTGTCGTTCCATATCCCTTTTTTTTGAAATAATCGGGAGTTTCTTCATTGCCGGTGGCTAAAATAAAATCCCCGCCCCATGCCCCCAAGCTTTTTATAGCGCCGTTAAAATCTTTAAAATGTGATTCTTTTATAGGCGGCTGATTCAAAGCATTTGAAAGAATGGCCTCATGCTCTTTCAACAGCATTTCAAATTCATTGAGATTATCGCATTCAACTATTTTATTGGTCAATGCCGACACTTTCTCAATAAGCTCTATTTTATCGATATCCCGCTTTGAATAACGTTTGATTTCCTCTCGACTATTTTGTTTTTCATTCAGATGGACGAAATACAGACTATTTTTAAAACTCGGATCAAATTCTGATTTTTCGATCTGCGGGGTGTCTTCTTTCAATCGATACGAAATAGGATGGTCATTTTGAGCACAAGCTATATCATAACCACTACCACCAAAGGAACTTTTTAAAAGTTGAAAGGCATCTATACCGGCCCATTGAGCAATGTTGTTTACTAAAGTTGATGAAGTGCCCAGCCCCCAATTTATTGGAAAATCTAATTTGGCCATTACCGAATACCCGGTTTCCTCCAACAAAAAGTCTGGGTTCATTTTTTTTGCTTCCCGAAGAATACCGGCCAAGGTTTGCGAAATGGGATTTGCCATGCCAATGGTAATCTCCTTTAAGCCCAGGGAAAAAACCGCTTCGTACCATATTCGACCTTTTTCATCAAAACTCTTCCAGATAATTTGGGGTTCTTTGATTGCATTTACGGTCATTAGCTGACCATATTTCGTAGGCATGGCCAAGCTTAGGGCACCATCGAGAACGGCGTACTCTCCTGTAAGCAATAACTTTCCGTTACTGTAAAACTCCATTTTTTATGAATCGGACAGAATCTGAAGAATTTCGGCATTTTCTTCTTCAAAGAATTTATTGACCATGGTCTTTCGATTGATTAAAAGCTGGGCTAGATTGGTCGTGGTCATGTTGCCCGTACGCAACCAAATTATTTTTGGAGGGCTTCCGAGCAGGGTATTTAAATCTAAGAAATCGCTATCGAATGTAACAATCACATAATTGTTTTTCTTTGCAGATTTCAAGATCCGTGGCGTCGTTCAAGCCAAGAACTCCCAAACTATGACTTAAAGGAAAATCGTTATGTATTCTCCTGATTAGGCGAAATAAAATATTTTGATCGAAAAGTAATTTCAAGAGGCAATATTTATCTTGTACTCTCGTGATCCTGCATAGGCCAAACAAGCATTTATTTGTTCTATTGAAAGCTCAGGAAAATCTTTGATAATCTCTTTCTTGTCCATACCATTTGCCATCCAGTTGAGTACGTCGTAAACAGAAATCCGGGTTCCCTTAATAATTGGGTTTTCCAAATCTTTTGGAAGGATTTATCTCAATATATTTTGTGATTTGTCGCATTTACCTTTAAACCGATGTGGGTAAAGGTACAAAAAGCTTGCTTTATGAAACTGCCTAATTTTCTTGCCTTAACTTTTGTAACCCCTCGACAACTGTACTATGACTGACGGTATTTTCCTTGAAATGATCGGTCAACACTTTCTTTTCATATTCGTTGGCACCCAATTGATTCAAGATATTCGCCAAATGCATTTTCATATGCCCTCGTTGTATTCCTGTAGTGACCAAAGCACTTACGGCCGCAAAGTTTTGGGCGAGGCCGGCCACGGCAACGATCTGCATCAGTTCTTCCGCGGAAGGTTTTTGCAGAATCTCCAATGAAAGTTTTGCTAGAGGATGAAGACTTGTCAGACCCCCGACCGTGCCCAGTGCCAACGGAAGTTCTATCCAAAACCGGAAAATGTTCCCCTCGATGCTGGCCTGTGTTAAACTGGAATATTGTCCGTCTTTCGAGGCATACGCATGCACCCCGGCTTCTACGGCACGAAAATCATTGCCTGTTGCCAGTACGACGGCATCGACACCGTTCATGATTCCTTTATTGTGGGTAACGGCACGATGAGGTTCCACATTTGCGATAGAAACGGCCCTAACGATTTTTTGTGCAAATTCCCTCGGGGAAATGGAACTGGCGATTTCTAACTTTTCGATTGGGCAACTGACCTCGGCCCTAACAAGACAGTTTGGTACATAGTTTGACAAGATACTCATGACGATTTCGATTTCCTTTTCGCTCTCCGTGAAATCGGAGTGATTTGGGGCCTCTTCTTTTAACGTCTTTGCTAGTTGCTCTAGACATGAATTAATAAAGTTGGCACCCATGGCATCTTTCGTCTCGAAAGCGCAATGTAATTGGTAATAATCTGCAAGAACAGAGGTTTTATCTCGGAGCTCGATATCTAGTAAACCGCCACCGCGCTTTTCCATGCTTCCTGTCAAGTGACCGGTAGAGGCGATCAACTTTGGTTTTAACTCGCTAAAAAAGGCCTTGAGCTTTTCGGGGTTTCCGATGTAGATAAAATGAACTTGTCCGACTTTTTCGGTGCCAATTACCTTGGCCTTAAATCCACCTTTATCAAACCAGAATTTGGCGGCCCGACTGGCTGCCGCGACGACCGAACTTTCTTCAATGGCCATGGGAATAGCTAACAACCTATCGTTGATTAAAAAATTCGGGGCGACTCCCAGAGGTAAATAAAAGTTGGTAATCGTATTTTCTATGAACTCATCATGTAATTGTTGAAGCTTTGAATCAGCGTTCCAATATTTTTTTAAGATGTCCTTGGTATTCTCCGGATCGGCAGAATAATTGTTGGCCAACCAATCGATTTTTTCTTCCTTGGTAAGTTTGGAAAATCCCGAAATAGGCGAAGACATAAAAATTGGATTTAAGTTTTCAAATATAACGAATAGCCGAAGAAACCTATTGAAATTACCACTTAGAGCTTGTCTGGCCCAAAATTTTCATTATTTTGAATTTAAAGTTTAATTATTGCCTAATTATCATTAAACTTGGAAGTTTTATAACATTTTTTGAAAATTATGGCTAAATCAAGATTAACAGTGTTTTTAATGGTCGGTTTTTTGACCTCTTCTATTGCACAGAAAAAACAGATAACCGTTGAGGAAATATATTCGGGTACCTTTCGAACCGAAGGTATGGACGCTCTTCGCTCAATGAAGAACGGCAAACAATACACCATACTCAATTTTGACCGTGGGGCGAGAACCGTGTCTATAGATAAATACGACTATCGAACTTTGGAAAAAGACGAAATAATGGTTTCTTCCACTGATTTGACGGGTATCGATTTTGAATCGTATGAGTTTAGTGAAGACGAGTCGAAACTTTTGTTGGCTACGGAAATCGAGCCTATATATCGGCATTCTCGCCTAGGGGTTTATTATGTATATGATATTGCCACAAAAGGTGTCATCAAAATTTCGGATAATAAGGTTCAATCTCCTGCTTTTTCTCCTGATGGAAAGCAAGTTGCCTATGTTTTCGAAAACAACATTTATCTTTTCAATATTGCTTCCGAGAATACCGAGCAGATTAGCTTTGATGGTGAGAAAAACAAAATCATCAACGGTATCACAGATTGGGTCTATGAAGAGGAATTTGCCTTTGTTCGGGCTTTTGAATGGAATTCAAACGGAACCAAAATCGCCTTCCTGAGATTTGATGAAACAAATGTCCCTCAATTTTCAATGGACATGTTCGGTACGGAGTTATATCCTTCGGAAGAAGAATTCAAATATCCGAAAGCCGGTCAGGAAAATGCAACTGTAGGTTTACATCTGTATGATGTTAATTCAAAAAATATTTCAAAAGTAGAATTGGGCGGGGCGTACTATATTCCTCGAATTAAATGGATGAACAATGCAGATTACCTGAGTGTTCAGGTATTGAACCGTCATCAGAATCATTTAAGGCTGTTACGGATAAATGCAAGTAACAATTCGGCCGCGACCCTTTTGGAAGAGAAAGACGAGGCCTATATTGATATCACGGACAATCTTACTTTTTTAACTGATGATAGTTTTATCTGGACGAGCGAAAAAGATGGCTACAACCATATTTATTTACATAATGAAGACGGGGAATTGATGAATCAAATTACCAAAGGTAGTTGGGAGATAACCGATTATTACGGTTACGATCAAAAGAACGATAGGGTTTTTTATCAATCCACAGAGAATGGTTCGATCAATCGTGATGTCTATAGCATTAGCAGTAAAGGCAAAAACAAAAAACGCCTTTCGACCCAAGAGGGGCAGAATTCAGCCGATTTCAGCGCTGATTTTTCCAATTTTATAAACACCTATTCGAGTGCGACAACTCCTTTTCAATATTCCCTACACGAATCGAAATATGGAAAGAGGCTAAAGGTCATTACCGACAACGGGGCTTTGGATCAGAAATTGGAGTCTTATGCTTTGAGCCCAAAAGAATTTTCGACCATTAGCATAAATGGCAATGACTTGAACATGTATATGATCAAGCCAGCGGATTTTGACCTCAATAAAAAGTATCCTTTACTGATGTACCAATACAGCGGCCCTGGTTCTCAACAGGTCGCCAACAAATGGATGGCGGCAAACGACTATTGGCATCAAATGCTGGTTTCCGAAGGTTATATCGTGGTTTGTGTCGATGGCCGCGGAACAGGTTATAAAGGAGCTGATTTTAAAAAATCGACCTACCTCAATTTGGTGAAATATGAAACCGAAGACCAAATTGCTGCGGCAAAAAAGTTAAGTGAACTGCCCTATATCGATGAAGATAGAACCGGTATCTGGGGCTGGAGCTTTGGGGGTCACATGAGTACGAATTCTTTATTAAAGGGCAGTGATGTTTTCGAGATGGCCATAGCTGTTGCCCCTGTTACGTCATGGCGATTTTATGATACGATATACACCGAGCGTTTTTTACGTACTCCGGAGGAAAACCCCGGTGGTTATGATGACAATTCCCCTTTTAATTATCCACAGCTTTTAAAAGGAAAGTACTTATTGGTTCACGGCTCTGCTGATGATAACGTCCACCTACAAAATACAATGCGTATGGCGGAAGCATTGATCCAGGCAAACAAACAATTCGAATGGGCAATCTACCCTGATAAAAATCACGGTATCCATGGCGGCAACACTAGAGTGCATTTATTCAATAAAATGACAAATTTCATTCATAAAAACCTGGGAACGCCGGCCACGGAAAAAGAGGAAATCGAAGAGAAAGAACTGATTAAGGGTTGAACCAATTTCTTTTGGCCAATCAAAAATCAAAATAACTTAAAAACATACTATGGCAACCATTGAAAAAGCACCGCATCAAAAAGAATTATGGGGACATCCGGTAGGATTGTATGTTCTTTTTTTTACGGAAATGTGGGAACGCTTTTCGTATTATGGTATGCGAGCGCGCTATTAACGCTGTATATGACGGCTCAGACGTTGGAAAAAGATCCTCAAGGAGGGTTGGGTTGGACTACCACTGAAGCTTTGGCATTATATGGTTGGTACACCATGTTGGTCTATTTGATGAGTATTCCTGGTGGGTTTATTGCGGATAGGTTCATTGGACAGAAAAAGGCTGTTACCATTGGTGCGATACTCTTAACTGCTGGTCATGGCGTCTTGGCCATTGATGCGATTTGGGCCTATTATACAGGTCTTGGTTTGGTTATTCTTGGCGTAGGAATGCTCAAACCAAATATTTCAACTATGGTCGGTGGCTTGTATAAACAAAATGATATTCGAAGGGACAAAGGGTTCAGTATTTTTTATGTGGGTATTAATCTAGGCTCTTTTACAGCTTCAATATCCGTAGGTCTGGTGGCCGTCTTTTATGGTTGGCATGCAGGATTTGGACTTGCTGGAATAGGTATGGCCCTGGGATTGTTGGTATATCTCTACGGGCAAAGATTTTTGGTACATGTAGGGAATGCACCAAGCGCTGAGGACAAATCGTCGGATATTAGCTTGGCTACTTTGTTCTCTCAATTGTTCAAATCGCCACTACAAATGGGAATTGTTGTCGCAATGCTAGCCTATTCCGTTTATGCCGGTTTTACTTATGAGGGCCCCGATAACTGGGGTTATGGGGTATTGTTCATAGTACTTTCGCTCATTACCGGAATTATGATGATGATCTACAAGAACCTGAACGGTCAGGTAGAAAAAGACAGGTACGTGGTACTGCTCTTATCACTCTTAATGGTATTGGTGTTTTGGGGATGTTTCGAACAAATGGGAGGATTAATGAACTTATATGCCGAAGAAAAAACGAACAGAATATTCATGGGATGGGAAGTTCCCGCTGCTTGGTTTCAAGCTGCCAATGCCGGGTTCATAATTCTATTGGCCGTATTCATAGCTAATATTTGGGCAAAAAGGAAGTTGAAAGGAAAGGAGGCCTCGTCTTTGTTTAAAATGGCAGTTGGAGTTATAATTATGGGAGTCGGTTTTGTGTATATGGTATTTGCCTCATTACAGTATGAAGCCGACGGCAGTTCGGCGATGTATTGGTTAGTGTTGACTTATCTTTTTCATACCATTGGGGAGTTGTGTTTATCGCCAGTGTCATTATCGTTTTTTACGAAATTGGCCCCTGCCCGATATATGGCATTGATGATGGGTGTTTATTGGGCGGCTACTGGCCTTGGAAATAAGGTAGCTGGGGTCATTGGCGAAAGCTCGGTTCAGGCAGGCGAACTGAAAGTTTTTGGCGGACTGTTTATTTTTGCCGTTCTTTTCGGAATATTGATCTTGCTACTCTTAAAACCGCTCAAAAGGCTTACTCATGGTGCAGAGGATAAGGAGACTCTGATTCATGATGACGAAACTGAAGGTTTCGAACTCTCAGATCATTGATCGCTCTTCAGATCAAAATAAAAGGCTCCCTTTTCGCCAGTATAGTGAAAAGGGGTTTTTGTTTGGATGCATGTCCGTTCCCAACGTTTGATGTAGCTTTTGTAGTTGCTTCCATCTGCGATAATCCGTTTCGGCGAAGATGAATCGATAAGCCGTTCTAAATTGATCTTGGGCGACTGAGTAAGAACTAAATAGTCTACAGCTGTTTCAATCGGAGGATAAATCCCCAGACTATCCATGATATATAAATTTTCACTTTCTGTTTCATAAACATTTTTTAAAGGAAGCGTTTGAACGGAAGCTATGCGTTCAGCAACCACAAAATCGTTTACAAGTCGTTCCGATTTCAAATTGTCGTATGAAATGGAATAGAGTTTTTCTCCCTTTCTTTTAAGTAAGACGGTGTTTTTCGATTGATGGGCCAACAGTAAACCTTCTTTTTGACCAGTTCGATATTCTATTTGGAAAAAATAAAATTGAAATGCGAGAACGCACGATCCTAGGGTCAAGGCTCTTTTAAAGCTGGTCTTGCTGCAAAAAAGCACAAAACCGATCAATAGGGCATAGGCCAAAAAAAGCTGTGCCGCATCAAAGGAAATATTCTTAAATACAAAAGACTCTTGTTCTGCTACCCAACCAACGACTGAATTCATCCATCCGATTAAATTATTATAAAAGGATACTAAAAAATTTGGGAGCATATTCGATAATGCCAATATGATGGTCAAAATTCCCAGGCCAAGAATAATTCCCAGAGCTGGTACTATCAAAAGATTCGAAACAAAAAACAGCCCAGGAAATTGATGGAAATAGAAAAGGCTAATTGGCAATACTCCCAATTGCGCCGCAATACTCACCGAAAGCAATTGCCATATCTTTTTGAGCAAAATATTTTTTGGCGACCAAAACTTTTGTAAAAGCGGATAGATCCAGACAATGGCAAAAACCGCAGCATAGCTCATTTGAAACCCGACTTGAAATAAAAGCTTTGGATCAAAAACCAGAAGAATGAAAAACATCGAAAGGGCCAGAATATTAAAAGTATTGCTCGGCCGATTGAGATACAGGGCATAGGCGACGAACGAAAACATCGTTACCGCACGAACGACCGAAGCCGAAAGCCCTGCTAAAAAAGCGAACCCCCACAATAGCAAGACAATGACCGCTAACTTCAACTCCTTTCCATGCGGTAAGAGATCCAATGGTCGAAGTGCGAACTGCAAAAGCAATAATATGATTCCGATGTGCAGGCCAGATACCGCAAGTATATGAACGGCTCCGGCTTTTTTGTAATCGTCATATGTTTCAACGGAAATATCGTTGCGCTGCCCCAGCAAAAGCGCTTGAATAACCCCTAGCTGTTCTTTGCCGAAATCGACTTTTTTGAGTTTTGTTATTATTTTGCTCCGCAGAAAGGCCGCAGCTCCGTATACTGTTGTGGCGGAATTATTTTTCAAAATATGGTTTTCTGAAACTAGCCGAATCTGGTCGGTAATCCCCAGACCTCGCATATATTTTTTATAGTCGAATTGATGTGGATTCAAAGGTGGGTTTATTGCTTCCTTATTTGCGAAAACCAATAGCTCATCATCAACTTGTAATCGATGATCGGCGGAATCAATAGGTTGGCCCAATAAAATTTTTCCGGAAGTTTTTTTTCCATCCAAAGAAAGAACATCGGCCAAGTACCTCTTCGAAAAAGAAGTAGGTTTTAAAACCTCCCTGATTTTTAGATGCCAATTTTTTCCATTTTCGACCTTAGAATAGTGGTTTGAAAGGTTCGATTGATTTGAAAGTGCTATCGAGAGCATGCCTATCGCCGTGGTCAACAGCATAGTTGTGATACCGAAAACAAGGCCTTTTCTGTTTTTTTCCGTACGAAAAACAACGCCAAGGGTAACAACTAAAATTAGTACTAGACTAAGGGAAGGGTAAATATCGATGTCTAATAATGAACCCAAAAGAATACCCAAAACCAAAAAGAGAGTGAGCTTTATCGGTACGAAACGTAACAGTTTCATGTTAGAGTACCCTATTTGCTTTTACAAAAGCAGAGTTCCAATACCCCTCTCTGAGCGAGGAAACAATTACGCCGCGAGAAGAACTGGCATGAATGAACTTGATTTCGTCTTCGGCGACGACGACCATGCCTACATGGTTGATGCGCTTACCTTTGCGGCCCGTCTTGAAAAATAAGAGGTCTCCTTTTTCGACGTTCTTTACTTTTATCCGTTTTCCTTGTTCCGCCATACTGTAAGAAACCCTGGGCAAGGATATATCATGTTCGCCAAAGGCAACATATAATAGTCCTGAACAATCCATTCCTTTTTTCGTGGTGCCGCCGTATTTGTATCTGGTGCCAGAAAAGGTAAGAGCGGTATTGATAATCTTATCAACCTTTGATAACGAAGTGGTTTTCGTTTTTCCGGTTTTTCCGGGTTTTTTGGCAGGAGTACCTTCGACGCTTACATGGGGCCTCTTATCAGAAGAATTCACGGTTACTGTACGAGACTTACCGTAAGTGGTTTTTTTCTTGGAAACACCACAGCCAATAACCAAAAAACACAGTGAGATATAAAAAGATCTTCGAAGCATCAAAGCGGTTTTAGTTCTGTGGGGATGCTCAAAATTAAGGAAATATTTTGATTTGAGGGTAACTATGAACCCGACCTGCAAGGTGCCTGCCTGCCGGCGGGCAGGTTGCCGACAAAGGAGGCCTCTGGGTAGGTCTAAAAAGAAGACCTACAAGGTCGAAAAGCCTGTCCGCCGCAGGAGGAAGACCTTGCAGGTTATCAACTAGTTAGCTTGCAGCTTGTCTATTATCGACTGGGCGGTTTTTTCACTGGCGCCCTTGCCTCCCAGTTTTTGTTCAAGCTCAAAGTAAGCCTCGAATTGGGCCTCACGATGTGGTCCGTCTAAAATATTATGTAGTTCTTTTTTTATATTCTCCGTGGTCAATTCATCTTGGATCAGTTCGGTAACCACCTCTTTGTTCATGACCAAGTTCACCAGCGAAATAAAATCCAAAGTAATGATACGTTTTGCAATTTGGTACGAAAACCAATTGGCCCTGTAACATACGACCTGGGGTACTTTGAACAAAGCGGTTTCCAATGTGGCCGTGCCGCTAGTGACCAATGCAGCGTATGAAAGGCTTAGCAGTCCGTATGTTTGATTTGACACAAAGTTGATATTTTTTCCGTTCAGGAAAGAATTGTAAAATTCATTTTCGAGGCTAGGGGCTCTAGCTATTACAAATTGATATTCGGGAAAAGAATCGACCACCGATAACATTATCGAAAGCATTTTTTCAACTTCCTGTTTTCGGCTCCCGGGCAATAAAGCGATAATCGGTTTTTCGGGGTCCAATTGATTCGAAGCCCTAAAAGTCTTGTCATTTGGTCTTGGCGAATTACCAATGGCATCTATCAAAGGGTGGCCCACAAAGTGCACAGGATAGTTATGCTTTTTCTCATAGAATTCCTTTTCAAAAGGAAGAATCACATGCATCGCATCGATATCGCGTTTAATGCTTTTAATGCGGCCCTCACGGGAAGCCCAAATTTGTGGAGAAATGTAATAATCGGTCTTAAAACTATTTTCTTTGGCCCATTTTGCGATTCGGAGATTAAAGCCTGAATAATCTATAAAAACAATTGCATCGGGATCGAATTCCTGAATATCCGATTTGCAGAATTTTATATTCTTCGAAATCGTGCCAAGGTTGGCCAGCACTTCCAAAAAGCCCATAAAGGCCATTTCTTTGTAATGTTTCACCAAAGTGCCACCGGCCTCTCGCATCAAATCGCCTCCCCAACAACGAATTTGGGCATCAGCATCCTTTTTCATCAATTCTTTGATGAGGTTGGACCCGTGAAGATCTCCCGAAGCTTCCCCCGCGATGATGTAATACTTCATACTTCGTAAAAATCAAATTACAAGTGCCAAATTCCAAAATTAGTTTACGAGTTTAAAGTTTTAGAAGTTTATGGGTATTGGTTTGATCGCAAATCGAACTTCTAAAATCGTAAATCAAAACACCTTATAATACAATATAATCAATGCCGTAAAGATCGTAGCAATAAGCACGCCTTTTGCCCTTTCATCCCTTCGAATTCTTAAAAAAGCAAAAAAAGCAACAAGATTTAAGATAGCTCCCAATGCAAGGATACTTCCTAAATGCCCTTGAATCAAAGCGGCCTCAAAGGTTTCCATAATACCCATTTCCGAAAACAGTAAAATGTAAGCAAGTGTGCCTACGGTATTCGCAATAATACCTACTACAAAGCCGATTAAAATTTCCTTTTTATTCATTCTTGTCAAGTTCAAATACAA
>QIJL01000248.1 GCA_003232435.1 Flavobacteriales bacterium
CGTCCGGTTAAAGACGTAAGACCGCTGCGCTACTAGATATAAGACGTAAGACTAAATTGCAACTATTTGAAAATCAATAGCTCTACCAGGTGATTTCTTAGCTATCCCCGAAGATTATACAAAGTTTCAAAAGCAAGGTGTCAAGTTTCGATCCGGCATTGATGATCAATGATTAAAAAATAAAAAGGCCCAAAGGCCCTTTCTTATTAAACATATCTTGCATATTACTTCGCCACGTTCACGGCCCGCGTTTCACGAATTACCGTTACCTTCACCTGACCCGGGTAGGTCATATCGGTCTGTATTTTTTGCGAAATCTCAAAAGAAAGTTGTGCCGCCTTTTCGTCACTAACCTTTTCGCTTTCCACGATAACACGAAGTTCCCTACCTGCCTGAATTGCATAGGCTTTTTGAACTCCTGAAAATCCGAATGCAACATCTTCAAGATCTTTTAGTCGTTGTATATAAGAATCCAAAACCTGTCTTCTAGCTCCGGGTCTTGCTCCACTTATGGCGTCACAAACCTGTACTATCGGTGAAATAAGGTTTTTCATCTCGATTTCATCATGGTGGGCACCAATTGCGTTACAGACATCCGGTTTCTCCCCGAATTTCTCCGCCCATTGCATACCGAGAATCGCATGCGGCGTTTCGACCTCGGCCTCGGTATTTGGTACTTTTCCGATATCGTGTAAAAGTCCGGCACGTTTTGCCAACTTCGGATTCAAACCTAATTCAGCGGCCATGATACCGCATAATTTTGCCACTTCTCTCGAGTGTTGCAAAAGGTTCTGCCCATAAGATGAACGATACTTCATTCTACCGACGGCCCTGACCAGTTCTGGATGCAATCCGTGAATGCCCAAATCGATTATGGTACGTTTGCCCACCTCGACTATTTCTTGCTCGATCTGCTTTTCGGTCTTTTTGACGATCTCTTCGATTCGCGCCGGGTGTATTCTTCCGTCGGTCACCAACTTGTGCAATGACAGACGGGCGACTTCCCGACGAATGGAATCAAAACAAGAAAGTATTATTGCTTCCGGTGTATCATCAACAATAATTTCAACACCCGTAGCTGATTCCAGAGCCCTAATGTTTCTTCCTTCCCTCCCTATAATACGGCCTTTGACATCATCAGACTCAATATTGAAGACCGAAACGCAATTTTCGACGGCCTCTTCGGTGCCGACACGCTGAATGGTATTGATCACGATTTTTCTGGCCTCTTGCTGCGCGGTAAGTTTCGCATCTTCGACCGTAGATTGAATGTATGCCATGGCATCGCTCTTTGCCGTTTCCTTTAAAGACTCCATCAACTGCCCCTTGGCATCATCTGCGGAAAGGCCCGAGATTACTTCGAGCTGCTGTACCTGACTATTATGTAACTTCTCAAGTTCAGATTTCTTTTTATCCAAGAACTCGCTTTTGTGATCGACTTCCTTAAGCTTTTGGTTTAATTGGTCACTGAGCTTTTTATTTTCGGCTAGTTCATTGCTGATTTGAGATTCCTTATCACGTGTGCGCTTTTCGGCTTCGTTGATCTTTTTATCCTTATTTGTAATGACCTTTTCGTGCTCGGACTTAAGCTCAAGGAATTTTTCTTTCGCCTGAAAAATTTTATTCTTCTTAATGCTTTCGCCCTCGACCTTGGCTTCCTTAAGAATATTGGAAGCATCTTTTTTAGCATCGGCGATGGTCTTCGAGGCCTTGCCCTTTTCTAAAAACTTGGCAATCAAAAAACCTATAATAAGTCCCGCAACAGCAGCTATTGTTATTGTGGTATAATCCATTATTTCTGAAATTAAAATTATTTCCAAGCGTATGCTCAGACCCAGCTATGCAGCGGGGTTGGTTCTACTTGTCATTTTTAATTCGCCATATTTTTAAAATGACGTATTACCAAAAAAAGCCCACATCGGAGAAGTTTTGAACAAACTCCATTAAACAGGTTTAGGGCTAACAAGCTGCTCAAGGATCCTTATACTGGTAAGGCCTGCTTTTACAACTTAAACTCACCCTTTTTAAACAAATAAATGTTGAGTTCGTCAAAAGATAATACCAATGTGGGCAGTAACTTTAGGTATTTTAAAGAACGTATTATTTCATGCCAAGCTTTGAACTTACCAAATCGTCAAGGGCAGATAAGCGATCCATCGCTTCTTCTGCTCCGGTAGAGGTATCGATACCACGCTGTTCGATTTTAGAAGCAAACTGCAGGGCGCACATTGCCAATACATCTTGCTTATCACGAACAGCATAGTTCTGTTCAAATTTTTTGGCCAACTGTTCGATATTCTTGGCGGCTTTGCGTAACCCTTCTTCTTGACTTGGGTCAATAGTGAGTGGGTATACCCTATCTGCAATAGAAAGCTTTATCTTTAGCTTTTCCGCCATTATCTATATCAACGATATTATTCAGCCAGTTGGGCAATACAATGATCCAATTCTCGAATCAAAGTGTTTATTTTAAGCTTAGCTTCTGTTTTACTTGTATTACTGCCAAGCATTGAATTTGCAAGTTTGAGGGACTTGTACTTTTCTTCCCATTCAGAGACGGAATTCTGTACGTTTTGGTGATTGTTTTTGATGGAGTTCAATTCGCTCTCCATCTTACCGTTCGCCTGGTTCAAAAACTCTAGCTTGTGTAACAATTTGCTAATCTTGTTCTCCAGGGAGTCAACAATTTTGACCAATTCGCTCATCTACAAAACTCAATGCATTATACACAAAGTTAACATACATCTTACGATTTAGCAATGCTTTTTTCAAATATTCTTGAAGTAATACTTTAATAGTGTAATTTTCGTTAATAAGAAGGGCGAAATTTTATTAAGAACGGCTTTTTTTCGGAGTCAAAGTGTTTAATTACCTTCGCCCTACCTTGATCTTAATTATGAAAAAGACCGCATTTGGTTTACTATTTCTATTGTGCACTATTGTTTTTGCACAAGAGAATTACCCCGAAGATGCCTTTAGGTCACCTATGGATATTCCCCTAGTTCTGGCCGGTTCTTTTGGCGAACTTCGTTCTAATCATTTTCACTCAGGTATAGACATCAAAACCCAACAAAGACAGGGTCTCCCCATCTATTCGATTGGCGACGGAAGCATTACCCGCATCAAAATTTCGCATTGGGGATATGGGAAAGTTCTCTATATCGCGCACCCCAATGGATACACATCGGTCTACGGGCACTTGCAGAAATTCGCCCCTGAAATCGAGGAATATATCAAGAAGGTACAATACGAGAAGAAATCATATGAGGTCGAGGTTTTTCCAGGTTTTGGAGAGGTCAAGGTCGAAAAAGGACAGGTCATCGCTTATGGTGGAAATACCGGAAGTTCTTCGGGACCTCACCTTCATTTTGAGATTCGAAACAGTGTGACCGAAAAACCTACAAATCCGCTCCTATACGGCCTTGAGGTACTTGATGCGACCAACCCGAGTTTGGTCAAGCTCTTCGGGTACCCTCTAACTGAAAAGGCCCGGATAAACCAAAGCAATGGCAAAGTAGCCCTCAACTTCAAAAGACAAAAAGACGGTACTTTCAGAGCCGATAAGGTAACGGCAATCGGCACCATCGGACTCGGAATGATCGCATTTGACCGTCAAGATCTTGCAGCAAATAAGAACGGTGTTTATTCGGTTTTGCAAAGTGTTAACGGCAAGGTATATTCAGAATACGATTTTGAGACTTTTTCTTTCACGGAGTCAAGATATATCAACACTTTTATCGATTATGATCATTTTGGAAGATATCGTCAGAAAATTCAAAAATTATTCAAAGGCCCGAGCAACAAGCTCAGTATTTACAATCAATTGTACAAGGATGGAAAAATCGAAATCAAGGAGGGCCTTGATTACAATGTGGAGATTTTAATCAAAGATTTAAAGGGTAACAAAATAAAGGCGATCATTCCCATACAAGGAAAAAAAGAAGATCTTAAAAATATAGTGGAAGAGCATAAAACCGACAACTATGTTATAGCCAAAAAGCCAAATAACTATGACCTTGGTGCTGCGAAAGTCTATTTTCCTTCAAATATTTTTTACGAGAATTTCTATATTGACCTGAAAAAAGGGAAAGATACAGTGACTATTCACAATAACCGTGTGGCCGCCCACCGAAATTTCACGATTACATTCGATGTTTCAAAATATTCCATAGAAGAGCGCAAACAGATGTTCGTGGCCCGTTTAGGGAGGAAAAAAAAGCCGAGCTATGTTTCGACCTATAAAAGGGGAAAAACCTTTACAACACGAACCAGAAATTTGGGTACCTACACTTTGGCTAAAGATACCATCGCGCCAAAAATCAAAGCAAAAAACTTCAAGGAAAAACAATGGCTGAACAATTATAGTTATCTAAGCTTACGTATTTCAGACGATCTTAGTGGGGTAGATAAATATTCGGCAACCCTTAATGGCGAATGGATCCTAATGGAGTATGAGCCAAAAAGAAATACCATTACCTATAATTTCGATGACAAGATCCTCGACAAAACTGAATGTGACTTGAAAGTAGAGGTAATCGATAATGTCGGAAACAAAACTACCTTTACGAGCACGTTTTATAGAAAATAAACGGTTTGAAGTGTCTCAAAACGATCCTATTCCTGATTTCGATCCTTCCCATGTTTTACGTACAGGGGCAGTCTGCTTCTATTACTGGTGTCGTACTCGATGAGGAGAACAATCCAATATCCAAAGTAAATATTACAACGCCTGACGGTGGAACTTTTTCTGATGAAGACGGTTTTTACCTTCTTGAGATTATTGCCGATCAAGAAGCTACGATAACTTTCTCTCATTTGGGACTCAAAAATGTGGTCTTGGAAAATCTCATTCTAAACACCAATGAGATCTTTGAATTCAACCCGATCATGAAGGCCGATGCAATTCAGGTAGACGGAGTCACTGTTACCCCTACAGGTGAAAAAGATGTCGAGGGCATCACTACGATCTCACCAAAGCTCGTGCGTCGAATACCCGGGGCCAATGCCGGAGTAGAAAATATTTTGAAATTACTTCCAGGGGTCACATCGAATAACGAACTCAGCACTCAATATTCAGTTCGGGGCGGTAATTATGATGAAAACTTGGTATATATCAATGAGATCGAAGTATATCGGCCTTTTTTAATTCGCTCTGCCCAACAAGAGGGATTGAGTTTCGTGAATAGTGACCTAACACAAAGCCTAAAATTTTCTCCTGGTGGGTTTCAAGCCAAGTACGGCGATAAGCTTTCATCGGTTCTTGACATCACTTATAAAAATCCAACCTCTTTTGAAGTGCAACTCGATTTAAGTTTTTTGGGCGCAAGTGCTTCCGTGGAGACTCTTTCAAAAAACAAAAAATTCGGAAGTATTACGGGTGTTCGCTACAGAAATAATGGTCTTTTAGTGAATAGCCAACAGACGAATGCTAATTTCAATCCCGTATTCATTGACCTGCAGAGTTACTCAACTTATCGTTTTACAAATAAATTCGATTTGGGATTTTTGGGAAACATTTCGATCAACGATTACCAGAACGAGCCTTTGAATAGACAGACAAATTTCGGAACGCTCAACGAACCAAAGTCGCTAACCGTTTTTTACGAGGGCAATGAAAACAATAAATACAGTACCGCCTTTGGAGCGCTTAAAGGAACCTATCATCTAAACGACGCCATTGATCTTAAATTAATTTCATCGATTTATCATACCACCGAAGAGGAGTATTCCGATATTATCGCCGCATACGAATTGGGCGGTGTCGATACTGATCTAGGAGGAGATTCCCTGGGGCAACCTACTGCTTCTAGAGGCGTCGGTTCTCAATTCAATAGAACTCGAAATGATCTTGATGCCCTTATTTTCAATTTGCAACATAAAGGAATCTATCGAAAGAATGACGCCAAAATCGAATGGGGCGCCAAATACACCCATGAAGATATTCGGGATCAATTGAGGGAATCTGAATTTATCGATTCGGCCGGTTTTAGCGTAAGGCCTCCCTTCCCAGAATTCACGAACAATGAGCCCGATGAACCTTTTACCGAAGAACTGGTCGCTTATACGGGCCTTAATGCCATCAATTTCATAAAGACGAACAGGTTTACCGCCTTTGCCCAGTTTAGTGAAAGGGACCAATGGGGTGAAACCGACATTTATTATAATATTGGAATTCGCAGCCACCTGTGGGTGATCAGTGGAACAGATGTGCCTAAAGTGACGCAAAGTGTTTTCAGCCCCAGGGCACAGTTCGCATTAAAACCGAATTGGAAAAGAGATATCGTTTTTCGTCTGTCGGGCGGGGTTTATCATCAACCACCTTTCTATCGCGAACTTCGCGACAGTACAGGAACAGTACGGTCGAACGTCAAAGCCCAAAAATCGATCCACGCGGTGTTCGGAACGGAATACAGTTTTAAATTATGGGAAAGACCATTTAATCTTACCGGTGAAATCTATTACAAAGACCTCAAAAACGTAAACCCTTATACTTTAGATGACGTTCGCATCCGTTACAGTGCAAATAATAATACAATTGCATATGCCTATGGGGCTGAACTCAGAATGAACGGGGCATTCGTGCCGGGAACGGAATCTTGGATCAGTATCGGGTATCTAAAAACGGAAGAAAACAGAGATTCTAGAGGCTATATTGCAAGGCCTACCGATCAACGTCTTAAACTGGGAATTCTTTTTCAAGATTATATTCCGAACATTCCGAATTTAAAGATGTATTTGAATTTGGTCTACAATACCGGGGTACCGGGAGGTTCACCCAGTTATGCAGATCCATATATCTTTCGGAACAGATTAAATGATTACAAACGGGCAGATTTAGGAATTTCCTATATTTTTGTAGGTGCCGATAAAAAGTACCCAAGAAAACATTGGTTGAACAGGTTCAAAGAATTGAGTGCGGGTTTTGAAATATTCAACATGTTCAACAACCAAAACTCGATTACAAATACGTGGGTACGAGATGTTGACAGTAAGAACGAATTCGCTATTCCGAATTTTATGACAAGTAGAGTTCTCAATTTAAGGTTGAAGATGCGATTTTAATAATGAACTCGTTTAAACTTTTTGGATTGAAGCGAAAATTAGCGATTTTATGCCATGTTGAAGACTTTTTGGAGTTGCATAGCAGGGCTAAGGAAGGAAAAAAAGACAAAAACAGGGTGCAAAAGGGCAATTTTTTAGCCAATTGAAAAAGTTTAAACGAGTTCAATGGAAAAGAAAAGATATTTGATGAACGCATGGATACTCCCGTTATTTCTAATGGCGTCAGTTGTTCTTTCCTCCCAAAAGAATATTTACGAAAGTGCCAAGTTCGATGAATTGGCTTTTGAGCACCATACCCTGGCCATTTTGCCTTTTCTAACAAATCTTGATCTCGACGAGGAACTCTCAAAACAAGAGTTGACAGAGTTGGAAGAGCGTGAGGGCTATGCCGTTCAAAATGCTTTGGAAACCTACTTTTCGAAACGAAGGAAAAAGAAAAAATTCTTGGTCGATTTTCAAAATGCGAAAGATACCAAGGCCATTCTAGCTCAAAATGACATTTCGTATGAAAATATAGATGTCTATACCGTAAAACAGCTTTCCGAAATTCTAGGTGTTGACGGTATAATCAGCGGAAATATCGACCTGACCATTCTTTTGTCAAAGGGAATACCTACCGATTTCAGTTTGTTGGATTATTTTTCGGGCGATTCCAATTATGGAAGAATCGTTCCAATTATGGAAGAATCGGCATTAAAATAAGTGATGGTGACAGTGGGAAGCTTCTCTGGAAATACGAAAAGAAAATCAATAAGAAGTCAGGGAAAAACACAAATGACCTCATTGACAAAATGATGAAACAGGCGGCCAGAAAATTTCCTTACGATCGTGAACGAAAAAAAGATAGAAAGAAAAGGGAAAAATCGGAGAAGTGAAGATAAAAATTAATTAACTCGCTTTGTGAACCTCTTTTACCTCTGTGGAATAATCCGTCTGAATTATTGCACAGAGTTACACAGAGAATCACAGAGCTACGCAGAGAAAAAAAAGAACACCCGGCCTTAAGAGAGAATGTTAGTGTTAAGTTAAAGCTGAAATGACGTATAAGGCAATCGTGGGTTTTGTGGCAGATCTAGGCAAAAAATCATTGCATCCGCCTAAGGCGGACGGAATTATTTTTTAACGACGATATGCCGCAAAAGACGCATTGGATTATGCGACAATTTTGGCCTAACTTAACACTAGTTCTTTATAAATTCTTTTAATACGTCAATAGTATAATCCAGTTCCTCTTTGGTGTTATAAATTGAAAACGAGAATCGCAAGGATGGTTTTTGCAGATCTTCCTCTGAAAGCACCTCATTTAAAACATGGGAACCCATAGCGCTTCCCGATTGGCAGGCACTACCTTTTGAACAGGCGATTCCTTTTACATCAAGGTTAAATAACAACATTAAAGCTTTTTCCGGACCGACGGGTAAGTTAACATTGACCAAGGTATACGTACTTTTTTCGGGATCTCCGGAAAGTCCGTTGAACTTGGCCCCGGGAATTTCCGCATTTACCCTTTTTATAAAATACTCTTTCATCTCTAAAATCTGGGCACTTTCCTTTTCTAAATTCTCATAAGACTGAATAAAAGCCTCTTCAAGCCCTAAAATGTTATGATAAGACTCAGTTCCAGCCCTGAACCCTCTTTCTTGGGAACCTCCGGAAATCATCGGTTTTAGTCCACTATTTCGTCGGAGATATGCGAAACCCACTCCTTTTGGCCCATGGAATTTATGTGCCGCAGCTGTCATAAAATCAATCGGGGTTTCTTGAACGTCCCAGGCATAATGGCCAATAGATTGAACCGTATCAGAATGGATAAGGGCATCGTTCTCTTTGCACAAGACACAAATCGCATCGATATCTATCTTGTTGCCAATTTCATTGTTCACGTGCATCAAACTGACCATTTTTTTGGAGTCGTCTTGTCGCAATAGCTTTTTTAAATGTTCTAGATCGGGATTTCCATTCTTATCTAAATCGACATAGTGCAAAGCTATTCCGCATTCATGTTCCAGTTCCTCTGCGGTATGAAGCACGGCATGATGTTCGATTTTAGAGGTGATAATTGTTTTGACACCCAAATCACGAACAGAACAGCGCAAAATCATATTATCTGCCTCGGTACCGCCTGAAGTAAAAATAATCTCGGAAGGGTGCGCGTTCAAATACTTCGCGATGGTCTTTCTGGCTGTTTCTATTGCTGTTTTGGCGGTTCGGCCAAAACTATGCGTAGACGATGGGTTGCCGTAACATTCGGCAAGTGCAGATTGCATTTTTTTAATAACCTCATCCCTGACGCAGGTGGTCGAGGCATTGTCCAAGTAAACTTTATCCATTTGGTTTCTCTACTGGTTAAATCTGTCAAAAATAATTCAAATAAAGTTAATTTCTCGCCAATAGCCGATAAACCTAAACAAGAAGTTCATTAAATTTGGACAATGAAAAAAAGTTTTTTTCTTGGTCTTGTGACACTTCTCTTCTCTTGCGATGACGGAGACCTACAAATTGAAACCATAGACTTTGATAGTGTTAATATTCAAACCTGTGCGACGGTTGATTTGGACACATCGATATTTTTTAAGATCAATGATGACGAGGCGCTCATTCTAGAACTTCAAAGCGGGCTCCTCAAAAACGAGGCTTCTGCTACTGAAATCGAAAGCACAATAGGTTCAGGCTCGCAGCTTACTTATCGTATTTTTTCCGATGTGGTCTCAAGCACCTATTTCTGCTCAGAGGTACCCGAAACATCACCGACAGTGGTCAGCGAAATTCAAGCAGAAAATGGCAAAGTTCTAATAACAACGGTAGGTGTGGAAACCGACACTGTAACTTTTAATCATACCATAAAATTGTCAGGTGTAACCTTTGTTACCGATACCGATTCACGTATCACTGATCTCACCATTAACGAGTTCGGAACGATTACCACTACAAAGACAGAATAACTTTATACATTTTGAAAGATGTATACTTCCGTGGCACCAGTGCCATATTTTTGATATTCGGCATCGTAGTATTTTAGATTTTCATACCTCCGAAATAAATAATGTAGTTCTTCCTTGAGCACCCCCTCACCTACTCCATGAATAAAAACGACCTTTTGAATGCGTTTGTGTATCGCGAACTCCAATTGGCGTTTTGCCGTTTCCAATTGTAAGTTGAGCATTTCATGATTGGTCATCCCCTTTGATGATTTTATCAATTGGTTGATGTGCAGGTCGACTTCCATCTTCGGAGCGTTTCTCTCTTTCTTATTTAAGGACTGTGTTTTCCCTTTCTTCGGATTTTCTTTTTCGGCCTTTGCCCTTGAAACATCTTGACTACTGACCCTTATTTCATCTTTTGAATCGACTTTTACCAATTCGCTTTTAGAATAACTCAATTCAAAACCTTCGTCAGATTCGAATGTGATTTCGTTTCCATTGATTTCAACAACAATACCACAAACGGTATCGTCAAGAACCTCAACCTTATCGCCTAATCGAAAAACAGTCATTATTTTATCTTAATTAACAAAAATAATGCTAATTTTCAGTTTGTAATTTATGTTAAGATGAAAATACAATTGGCACAACTTTTCTTGATGATCGAAGACTATATGTTGCCATGCCTAAGTAAAAAACTGTTCGGCTTCGACTGCCCTGGGTGTGGGCTGCAACGTTCTGTAGTTCATCTGATAAAAGGAGAATTTATAGCGGCTTTTGAGATGTACCCGGCGATTTACGCGATTATTTTCCTATTCGCATTTCTTTTACTTAACCGCTTTGTCACTTTTAAATATTCCGATCAAATAACCATCGGCCTGATGATATCGGCAGCAGTATTGATATTGATCAATTTTGCCTTAAAATTTATGTAACGAACACTTTAAATTATGGAACAACAAAAATTACCCAACGTAACAATAGTAATCGTGCTTTCAATTCTTGGCTTTTTATGCTGCTGTTTTGCAGGAGTTCCCGGGGTTTTATTTGGAGGTATTGGTTTGATTCTAGCTCTTAAAGACCAAAAGAAGTATCAAGAAAACCCTGAAGGCTATTCGAACTTCAGCCAACTGAAAACAGCTAAGATATTGGCCTTGGTAGCTTTGACACTAGGTGTTCTCTATTTGGCCTATTCCATATTTTCAATTTACCAAATGGGTGGATGGGAAGGATACATGGAAAAAGCAAATGAAATGATGGAACAATGGGGCATTGAAGAATGAACTCGTCTTGAGTTATTGTTTGGAACCGAGAATGAAGGCTTTTGTACCCTGATGAAGTCATTTTTTGATTGCATCCGCCATAGGCGGACTTGCACTAACCTGCCTGCCGCAGGTTTGCCTGCCGTAGGTATGGCAGGGTTTTAACTAACGATTGAAACCAATAAAATAATTATGACACAAGAACAATTACCAGGAGCAAGTAACGCCCTGACTATGGGTATTTTATCGATCGTGTTGACCATATTTTGTTGCGGTCCGTTTGGTGCCATTTTCAGCTTTATTGGACTCTCAAGTGCAAAGAGCGCCGAAAAACTGCACATGCAGGAACCCAATCGCTATACGGGCTATGAAAATGCGAAAACAGGCCGTTTGTTATCTTACATTGGCCTAGGGCTGGCAATCATATTGCTAGTGCTGACTATTATCTACTTCGGAGTAATTATAGCAATATTATCCACCGGCGACTGGGACGCAATAAATCGGTAAAAAAATCCCCTGACACATTTCAGAGGATTTTTTTATTTCTCATATTCCACAAGTGTTTTGGTAATGATAGAGACGCAGTCAAGTAACTGTTCTTTATTCATAACCAAAGGCGGAGCGAAACGAATTATGTTTCCGTGAGTGGGTTTTGCTAGAAGTCCGTTTTCTTTCAAAGCCATACAGATATCCCAAGCCGTTGAGCTATCTTCGGTATCGTTGATAAGAATAGCATTCAACAATCCCTTGCCACGCACTTTGGTCACGATATTGCAAGTTGCGATAAACTTGTTCATCTCTTCACGGAACAATTCTCCAAGTTCTTGGGCATTTTGAGCCAAATTCTCTTCTTTGACCACTTCCAATGCGACCATTACAACAGCAGCCGCAATGGGGTTTCCACCGAAAGTGCTTCCATGATTTCCTGGACGGATTACCCCCATGATATCATCATTTGCCAAAACAGCGGACACAGGATAAACTCCCCCTGATAATGCCTTTCCTAAGATCAATATATCGGGTTTTACATTTTCATGATCCACGGCTAGCATTTTTCCGGTACGGGCAATACCAGTTTGCACCTCATCGGCAATAAAGAGTACGTTGTGCTTTTTACAAAGTTCTTTGGCGCCCGTAAGATATCCATCCGAAGGAACATATACCCCTGCTTCCCCTTGAATAGGTTCCACTAGAAAGCCTGCGATATTTGCATCACTTTCTAAAGCTTCTTGCAAAGCCTTTAGGTTATTATATTCGATTTTGATAAATCCATCGGTAAATGGCCCGAAATTTTTCCGGGCGACCGGGTCATTGGAAAATGAAATAATGGTGGTGGTACGACCATGAAAGTTATTTTCGCAGACAACGATCTGCGCCTCGTTTTCAGTAATTCCCTTTTTCTCATAGGCCCATTTTCTACAGATTTTTAAAGCAGTTTCAACCGCCTCTGCCCCAGTGTTCATGGGCAACAACTTGTCGAAACCAAAAGTTTCACTAGCGTATTTTTCGTACTTGCCGAGCATATCATTATAAAATGCCCTTGAGGTCAGGGTCAAATTTTGCGCTTGACTGATTAACGCTCCAACGATTTTTGGGTGGCAATGCCCTTGATTAATGGCCGAATAGGCCGAAAGAAAATCATAATACTTTTTTCCTTCAACGTCCCAAACAAACACTCCTTCGCCCCTGCTCAAAACAACGGGTAACGGATGGTAATTGTGGGCACCGTACTTCTTTTCCAATGCTATCGCATCTTTGGAAGTCATTCTTTCTAAAACCGACATGATGTAAATTACTTTAAATAAAACTTCAGTAATTCCTTCTATACCTTTTTCCTTTCGAAGAGTCGAAAATTCAGCGTAGGAGAGAAATCATCCTTGGTAGAGGGGCTAAATTACGAAAAATAGTTGGCAGTTTTCGGCAATCAGTAATCAGTAATCAGTAATCAGTAATCAGTAATCAGTAATCAGTAATCAAAATTAAAAAACCCTGAACTCATAACTCATAACTCTGAACTCATAACTCATAACTCTGAACTCATAACTTTTTTGAACTTGAACTTGTACTTTATTTATCAAGTTTGTGTGCTATACCAGAGACTTGAAGCTCCAATCGTTTTAATTCACGAAGTATGTCGTTCTTGTCCATCTGCATCCAAATATATAGCTTCAACATACTTATCATAAGCATGCTCGAAAACCCGCCCGCTAGCCATGCAATATGCTCACTAGTTCCTTGAGAATTGAAAAATTGTACCGCACAATAAACAAACAGCAGGAAGGTCAGAAAGGTCAACACGGTCATTATACGTACCAACCATCCCATTTTCCCCTTATGTACCTGTCCTAATTTTTCAAATAGATTTTGCTCTTCGAGTTCGTCGTAAAATTTTGCCTCTTCGGTGTTTAAGGTTTCTTTGATAAGCGTATCGATTTTTTCGATGTCATTTTCCATGATTTCTATTTTTTAATTATTGTTTTTAATTTTTCTCGTGCGTGAAACAACCTTGACTTTACCGTGCCAAGGGAAATATCAAGTATGGTGGTGATTTCCTTTAGCGAATAATCCTCGGTATAAAATAATCGCAAAACTACTTGCTGGTCTTCAGATAATGTCCATATCGCCTTTTTCAGCAAACCTATTTCCGTAGTTCTGTTCTCCTCAATATCCTCTTGATCATTATTGGGACAATGTTGCTTCAAATTTTCCCTTTTTCTCGAATCGCGGTTTAAAAAATCCAAAGACTTTCTTGTAACGATCCGCATCGCCCAACTACCAAACGCATTAGGGTCTTTCAAACCGTGCAATTTGTTGATTATCGTTCCCCAGCAATCTTGTACGATATCTTTAGAAGTATCAAAATCATGAACGTACCAGTAGGCATGTCTACATAGTTTTTTGTGATGTCTGTTGACCAACAGTTCAAGAGCCTTCGATTGATACTGCAAAACCAAAAATGAGTCGAAGACTTTTTGGGGTTTCATTTTTTGAACTTCTACTATAAAGACGGGCAAAAGTCAAAAAGGTTCACTTTTAACCTTTTTTAATAGTATGCCCTTAAAGATAGCTGTTATAAATGCATCGCTATTGTTACTTTTACCCTATGCGCAAAAAGAACAGACGTCAACTTTTTGAAAATGTCGAAGTCATCGATGCAGGGGCCAAAGGAAAAACGGTCGGCAAGGCTCCTGACGGGAGGGTTATCTTTCTGACCAACACCGTGCCCGGCGATGTGGTCGATGTACAGACGACAAAAAAGAGGAAATCTTATTTCGAAGGAATCGCCACTAACTTTCATACCCTTTCCGATAAAAGAGTCGAACCGGAATGCCGACATTTCGGAGTTTGCGGCGGATGCAAATGGCAAGATATGGGCTATGAGCCTTTTATAAACAAAAGGAAGTCGAGAATAACTTAAGGCGAATCGGGCATTTAGAACTACCTGAAATTTCGCCGATTCTGGGTTCCAAAAAACAATATTTTTATCGGAATAAAATGGAGTTTTCCTTTTCGGATAGCCGTTGGTTGACATTGGAAGAGTTGCGATCCGATATCATTTTTAAAGATAAAAATGCCTTGGGATTTCATATTCCCGGTATGTGGGATAAAATACTTGACATTGAAAAATGCCACTTGCAGGAAGACCCCTCGAATGCGATTCGAAATGAAATCAAAGACTTTTCCGAGAAAAATGGCTTCACATTTTTCAATCCGAGAAACCAATATGGTCTATTGCGCACCTTGATGATACGAACATCTTCGATCGGGGAAATAATGGTTTTGATACAGTTTTATGAAGACGACAAATCGAAGCGTGAACTGTTATTGAAACATATTGCCGAGACCTTTCCGAATATTACTGCGCTTCAATTTGTGGTCAATCAAAAACAGAACGACACGATTTACGATCAAGAAATTATTTGTTTCGCCGGCCGTGACCACATTTTTGAGGAAATGGAAGGTTTGCAATTCAAAATAAACGCAAAATCTTTCTATCAGACCAATTCTGAACAAGCGTTTGAATTGTACAAAATCACTCGAGATTTTGCAGGGTTAACAGGAGATGAGCTGGTGTACGACCTCTATACCGGCACAGGTACTATCGCCCAGTTTATTGCCAAAGAAGCCAAAAAAGTTGTGGGTATTGAGTCCGTTCCGGAAGCGATATCCGATGCCAAGGAGAACGCTAAACGAAATAAAATCGAGAATGTGGATTTCTTTGCCGGAGATATGAAGACCGTTTTCAATGAAAGCTTTATCGCTGAAAATGGGCTTCCCGATGTAATTATTACTGACCCGCCGAGAGATGGAATGCACAAAGATGTGGTGCAACAAATCCTGAGTATTTTGCCTAATAAAATAGTATATGTCAGTTGTAATAGCGCCACACAGGCCAGAGATCTTGAACTGATGAAAGAATACTATAAGGCTACGAAAGTGCAGCCTGTAGACATGTTTCCGCAGACCCACCATGTTGAAAATGTCGTACTTTTGGAAAAGCGATAGCCTATGAAAAGAATTGCTTTGGTTTTTATTATCCTCTCCGGAATCATCTTCTTTTCCGGGTGTGAGAAAGACGATATCTGTGTCGATGCCGCTACCCCACAATTGGTTATTCGTTTTTACGATCAGTTCGACACTGCGATGCTCAAAGAGGTTTCCGCTTTAAACGTACAGGGAATTTTGAATGATGTCACCTTTCCTGTGATTACGAATGTTTCTTTGACTGAAATTAAGGTTCCGCTGCGTGCAGATGGTACTACTACATCATTTCTAATTACCAGAAACCTTGATCCAGATGATGAAACCACGGCCGATATCGACACCCTTATTTTGAACTATGTGCTCAACGAACAGTTTAAATCGCGCGCTTGTGGTTTCGTCATGAATTTCAATAGTATACAGGGCACGATACCTACAATAAATAATTGGATGAAAGGGATTGAAATCGTCACTCCTTCACTAACTCAGAACGACACTATAGCCAATGTCAAGATATTTCATTAGCCTTTGCCTTATCTGGTGCTGCGCTATTGGCATGGCACAGACCGATTCTTTGGAAGTAGAGTCGAAGGATACCGTTATCGTTTACAAACAAAAATATGGGGTTCGTTTCGGAATCGATCTTAGCAGGCCGTTTACCAAATTGTTGACCACGGGTTACAGTGGCATCGAGTTTGTTGGAGACTATCGATTGAATCAAAAACTATATTTGGCCGGCGAATTTGGCCGGGAGAAAAAAAGCAAGCAAGAAGATCTTTACAATTTTACTACCACGGGAAGTTATATTAAAGTAGGATTCGACTACAATACCTACGCCAATTGGTATGGCGAACAAAATTCGATTCACGTAGGAGGGCGATACGCTTTTGGCACCTTCAATCATATATTGAACAGTTACCAAATTTTTGATGCGGACCGTTATTGGAATCCAACAGATTTCCCATTGGGAAGTATCGAAGCAAAAGAGTTCAATGGACTAAATGCATCATGGCTTGAGGCGGTGGTCGGGATTAAAATCGAACTTTTTGCGAATATCTATTTGGGGGCGAGTGCCAGAATCGGCTTTATTCTAAGTCAAAAGAAGCCCGAAAATTTTAGCAACCTTTTTATCCCGGGTTTTAACAAAGTTACCGACGGAGCCAAGTTCGGTGTGGGCTATAATTACTCGCTTACTTATTTTATTCCGTTATATAAAAAGGCAAAAAAACCTAAAAAGATAAAAGAGAAACCAGTTCCTGAACTGGAAGAATAGCTTATTCAGGTTTGCCGACAACTTTTCTTTTCGCGGTTCTACCATCTTCTAAAAAACAAACCTTGAAAATGTCCTTCTCTAATTGTTCATGACAACCTTAGTGAACCCAGCCTTTGTCGGCAGGCAGGTTTGTGCATTACCTCTCTGTGGGCTCTGTGGTTAAGACATTTGGAGACGATCAACCACAAAGGGCACTAAGATTTACACAAGGGTCTCAAAGAAATAAAAGACTAAACTACCATCGGTTAAAGACCGATGGGTTTGGGTTCGCCTAAAGGCGCTAAAAGCGACTAAAGTTCAACCAATTCCCCTATCGCTTTGCGCATTTCGCTTTTTCTTATGGCGTATGGCGTATGGCGTATGCAAAAATACTAAAGTCTTCGCCTAAAGGCGAGGGATTCCCCCCCAGAAGCATACATTAAGATCGAAATACTTCCATTAGTTCTCTGAAATTAGACAAATCCAAAAAACCAGTCTAAGAATTAAAATAAACAACCTTACCCTTTTCAGTAAGATACGGATAAATAGATTGATTGATAATTTCTGAATATTCCAAAATTATTTTTTTAGAAATTTTCTGATATGTTACTTGAGCAGACGAAATCCAAAAATCGCCCAAAATCTGAAAACGCCTATACAAAAAAACATATTCATTGGGTAGAATTCCAGGTCGTAATATTTCTTGCTCTATCAAGGCATTAAATAACCCGATGAATTGTTTCTCCCTATGTTTTGACAATTCCAAGTAATGGGATTTAATAGCATTGTTTTCACGCATAATTTGTACAAAATCTAAAAGAAAGAAACGATACTTGTAAAATTCACCTAAAATCTCGGTGGATAATTTTAGCAAAAGATTTAAACTGACCTCTTCATCTTGAAATTCCGATAAACGGAAATCAATAGAATCAACCAAATCAAAATACAAATTTTCAATTATCTCATCACGTTTTTTAAAATGGTAGTTCAAATTACCTTGGCTGATTCCCATTTTTTTTGCTATCGTCCTTAACGTAACTTGTGATAAGCCTTTTACATTAAACAAATCTAACGCAGTAATCAAAATCTTCTCTTTTGTATTTTTCATACAGCAAAGATAAATACATTAGTAATGTTGACCTAATTCTAAAATTATTAGTACCTTTGACCTAAATTGACAAAGTATGAATAGGAAAGTATCAGTATCAAAATTGCCAAAAGATAGTGAAGTCCTAAGTTTTATAACAAGAATAGATTATGAAGACACTTTTGCCGTGGCACTACAAAATATAGACATTGCAATTGAAGATGTTTACTTGAATGTTTTTGCCCATAGTCCAAAATGGGTAAACAGTTTGTTGAAATTGAGAAATAAAATCGTAAAACTCTTTGGAATAAAAACCAATGTTGGAGAGATGAAAAAAGAAAACCTAAAAGTAGGCGAGAAAACAGGAATATTTAAAATATATGCAATTTATGATAATGAACTCATTGCAGGAGAAGACGAAAAACATCTCGATTTTAGAATTTCGGTATTTAAAAATGAAGGAATATTAACTATAAGCACCTTGGTGCAATATAATAATTGGCTTGGAAGGCTATACTTTTTTATTGTAAAGCCATTTCATAAAGTCGTAGCAAAATCAATGATGAAAAGTGCCGTGAAGAACAATAGAATATAAAATCACAAATGAAAGTAACAGTCATAGGAGCAGGAATTGGAGGTTTGACAACCACAATAGCATTAAAACAAAAAGGATTTGAAGTAGAAATATTTGAGGCTACACCAAAGTTTAAAAAAGCAGGTTCGGGAATAAATTTAGCGTTAAATGCAATGCAAGTATACAAACGTTTGGGATTGTACAACGAAATACTAAAACTAGGGAGTTATACAAACAAAATGGCAATTACAGACGAAAAATTAAAACCTTTGTCGGTAATAGATTTGAAGCAGTTTGAAAAAAAACACAATGTGAAATCGGTAGCAATTCATAGGGCTGATTTACATCAAATCTTATTAGACAACCTTAGTGATACGTCAATTCATCTTGGAAAGAAATTAAAGTCATTACAACAAACGGAGAGTGAAATAAATTTACAATTTGAAGATGGAACAACCCATAAATCAAATATTCTAGTTGGTGCGGACGGCATACATTCTAAAGTTAGAAATTCCATATTTAGTAATACTAAATTACGAACAGCAAAGCAAATCTGTTGGAGAGGAATAGCGAATATTAACCTTCCAGAAAAGTACCAAACTGAACTTCACGAACCTTGGGGAAAAGGAAAACGCTTTGGTTTTGTAGCCATTAATAAAAACGAATACTATTGGTATGCTTTGGCAAATTATAAGAAAGACTATAGAGCTGAATACAGCGGAATGGATTTGGTAGATTTTTATTCAGGTTTTCATCCCATAATTGGTAGAATAATTAAGGCTACTCCAAAGGAAAGTATATTGACCAATGAAATGATAGACTTAAAACCTATTGATAGTTGGTACAAAAAAAGTGTGTGTTTAGTCGGTGATTCGGCTCACGCAACCACTCCAAATTTAGGACAAGGAGCTTGTCAAGCCATTGAGAGTGCATTGGTTTTGGCTAACTGTTTAGCCAAGCATAAGTCTATTGCAAATGCTTTTGCAGCATATCAAAGTATAAGAATAAAAAAAGCAATTGATGTTGTAAATACAAGTTGGCGAATTGGAAAAATGGCTCATCTTGAAAATAGTCTTGCTATTAAATTAAGAAACTTTGTCTTGAGAATAACTCCCCAAAAAATAGCAACGAAACAAACAGCACATATTTTTGAAATTGATGACTGAATAATAAAAGCAGAGAACAATGTATAAAAATAATAGCGCCTGCCTGTCGCAGGCAGGGTTTTAGTGCTAAAAAAAAGTCTATATCTTTTGAAAAAAATGGTTCTATGTCGTTTATAGTGGGTAACATGCTTAGTGCAATTTTGATTTACGAATGTCATTCCGACAGAGCGACTTTAGGAACGACGGGGAATCTCACATAATAGTCGAGATTTCTCGTCGATATGTTTTGTCTTTAATGACAAAATATATCTCTGTCGAAATGACATTGTGCCTTACGGAACAGTTAATAATATAAATCACCCACCTAAATTGGCATAGAGCCAAAAAAGTCTAGTGGAAAACCTGCCTGACGACAGGCAGGTTGAAAGGTCTGTGTCTTGAAATCCGCTACTATTCTTATACTAAACGATTCGTGGAAGCATTCTTTTTCTACTCCCTTCGTACATTTCGTACTTCACAAATCGCGATTCCAAATGACTATTGAAGACTTTAATCTTTTTGGAAGTCCGCAGCCCGACATATTTCAGAGCCTCCATATTGGAAGTAATCAGCCAAGCGTTGGTGCCTGGGTATCCCTGTTTCAACGTATCGCCGATCGAAGAATAAAATTCTTCCATATCCAAATTTAATCGTTCGCCGTATGGCGGATTGAAAACCATATGCAAAGAACCATCAGTTTGTTTCTCGGTTTGGAAGAAATTCTTGCGTTCTACCGTACAATAGTCTGAGAGATTAGCATTTTCAATATTGTCCTCGGCTTTTCTTACCGCGGAAGGGGCCTTATCATAACCGATAATCTTATGGCTGAATTCCCGAGTCTTGTTCAAACAGACTTCGACAATTTTTGCGTATAATTCTTCATCGAAATCGTGCCATTTCTCAAAGGCAAATCCCTTTCTATTGATATTAGCTGGAATATTGCAAGCGATCATCGCCGCCTCTGTCAAAAATGTTCCGCTGCCGCACATGGGATCCATGAAATCGGATTGTCCGCTCCAACCACTTAACAAAAGTAATCCTGCTGCGAGAACCTCATTTATCGGTGCGATATTGGTTGCTGTACGGTATCCCCGTTGATGCAACGACCTGCCCGAACTATCTAAGGAAACATTGCAATGTTCTTTTTGAATATGGATGTTGATGCGAAGATCGGGATCTTTGACATCCACATCCGGCCGTTTACCGTCGGTTTCCCTGAACTTGTCTACGATAGCATCCTTGACCTTTTGGGAAACATAAAGTGAGTGGGTAAAATTATCGGAATTCACTGTGGTATCGATGGCAAAAGTCGTATCGACTGAAAGATATTCAGTCCAATCCATTGAATAAATTTTTCGATAAAGTTCTGTTTCGGTACGAACAGAAAATGAATGAATTGGTTTGATAATTTTAATGGCCGTTCTTGCGCAAAGATTGGCCTTGTACATAAAGCCCGTATCGCCTTGGAATGAAACACTGCGAATTCCTTCTCTGACATTGCCACCACCAAGATTACGGATTTCCCTGGCCAGAATTTCTTCAAAACCGAACAGGGTCTTGGCCACCATCGCAAAATTGCTGTTCATAAGATCTGTATATAACAGTTGCAAAAATAGGTTAATTTCGAACGAGGAACCGTTGAAAATTCCAAATTCCAAATTCCAAATTCCAAGATTCGTTTTTTTGGATTTGGTGCTTGGGATTTGGAACTTAACCCAGCAATAAGCCTTAATTTTGTTCCGATATATCGATAATAAGCAAAGCTAGTGACTTACCTCTTACTTATTCTTTCCGTTCTACTAAGTTTCGGTTTCGTTTTTGTCTCAAAGCCCAAGAATAAAAACCACTTTAAACTCTTATTGGCCTTCAGTGGTGCTTTTTTACTGGCACTCACAATTTTTGAACTACTCCCGGAAGTTTACAAACAATCCGATGCCAAGACGGTCGGTCTTTTTATCATGTCGGGAATATTGTTACAGGTGTTCTTGGAGTTTTTTTCGAAAGGTGCCGAACACGGCCATGTGCATCTTGACAGTGAAAAGAGTAGCTTTCCCTGGCTGGTATTTGCCAGTCTTTGCATTCATTCACTATTGGAAGGTTTCCCGATCGAGCACGATAATAACATACTATATGGAATTCTTATCCACAAAGTGCCGATTGCCATAATTCTGAGCATCTTTTTATTGAATTCGAGAATTAAACTTTCGCACACCATATTATTTATTTTACTCTTTTCGGTCATGACCCCTTTAGGCACTTATATAGCTGCCAACTTGAATATTTTGGCCGATTATTATGTGCCGATAACTGCATTGGTCATCGGTGTTTTTCTACATATTTCAACGGTCATTCTTTTCGAAAGTTCTGAAGGCCATACCTTCAATGCGAGAAAATTGGCCGTCATCGTACTCGGAATCGCAACTGCCTACCTCCTATAATGTTCAGTAAGGACGAGTCGAAAAAATTGCGCGAGGATTTCTGGATTTTCTTCGGGAAATCGTTTCCCCGAAAATGGATTTTGTACAACACCAAGATCAAGGGCTACGATTTAAATTTGATTTTGATGTAAAAAAGGCCATGGTCTCTTTAGATGTAGAGCCCGATAATCTACAATGGAGAATTGCATTTTGGGAAAATTGGTTTCTCTAAACCGATGGACCACATTCCAGCTGAAGCTGTCCAAGGCCGCTACATCCCGCTATCGCGGGATTCCCGCCCCCTTGAAGATGTGGCCCATCGGCAGGGCTAAACCAAATTGCCGCCCTGCTACGCCACAACCACCCAGCTTCAGCTGCACCGCCTTGGAAAGGAACGTGCACCATCTTCAGGCTAAAAGCAATTTGGCCACGTTCCATAATCCTCCGATATTTTTTAAATGAATTTAAAAATATCGAAGTCTTGAACGTAACTTCGTTTAGCCCTGCCGTTAGCGGTTATGCAAAAAAGACGACAGCGCAAGTAGAAACATTGACATATAACGACAGACATAGAGTAAATCAGAAAATGACGGTGGACAAAAAAGAAAAAAGCCCTCGTTTCGCATTTTTGATCTCGATTTTTGTCGGGTCTGCCAGCACACATTTGCAATTTTCAATTCACACCGGCAAACACACAATCCCAAAATTGCCAAAAGATTTTGCTTTTGCCAACCGACAAATGGGCAAGTTAATTTTCGTACCTTCGCCAGCCTTTTCCAACCTTTTGAACAATCCTTAAAGTTCAAGACCCATTTTACTATTTAAGATGGAAATTAGAATCACTTAATATTTATATATATTATGAAAAAAATCAAAATAGCGATTGTCGGAATTGGAAACTGTACCAGTTCATTGGTTCAAGGAATTGAATTTTACAAAAACAAAAGCGAGAAAGACTCAATAGGGCTGCATTCATCTGAAGATTATGAAAGTTTAAGTTATGCTGTTTCACAAAAGAGTATTTAGTCTTTTGGCAGAATACATCCTGTCTTCTTATCTCCATTATCACCATGAAAGTTGCAGTCATTGGACCTATTTGTAAGGACAAAAACATTGTCGGTAAAAACATTTTTGAGGAAATTGGAGGGGTACCCTACTATACCGGAAATGCTTTATTTTTTCTGGGGGCAAGTGTATCAATATATGGTTCGTCAGCTCTTGCAAGGAATGAAATAGAGAAATCCTTTGCATGTGAAAAACTTTTACAGATCCATTCTCGGCATACCATTAAATTTATTAATTCCTATCTGAAAGAAGATTCGGATGTTCGGACGCAAGGAATATATGATTTTGGATATAATACTATTACGCTTGACGATCTGAAGGATATTGGCGATTTTGATTATATCATATTGGGCCCATTGCTTCATAATAATATTTCAGGGCGCCTTATAGAGCAACTTGCCGGTCTTGGACCAAAAATTGTATTGGCCTCCCAAGGCCTTATTAGATATGTTATGAATAATCAGATAATTTGGAAGCACCCGGAAAATGTTCTTAATGTATTATCCTACAGCGATTTTTTGTTTTTGAGTGAAGTCGAACTTAAATATATTACCAATACTGAGCATACTGTTGACGGAATAAATTTTTTATTAAAGAATGGTGCGAAGAATATTATTGTTACTCAAGGGGTAAAAGGATCAATAGTTTGTATAAAGAGCAAGAACTATAAAATTAAACCTTTTCCTACCCAAAGATTCGCTGATGTTACCGGAGCAGGAGATTCGTACATGGCAGGGTTTGTTAGAGCGCTCGAGCTGTTTGATGATCCTCTAAAACAAGGAGAATTTGCTGCAATGATCGCAACAATGTCAATTGAAGATGAAGGCTATTTTCATCATGGGATAAAAGACGTTTATAAGAGACTAAACTGGGAAATGTAATGAAATGTTTAATCATCGCAGCAGGTCGTGGAAGCAGATTAGCTAGCAAGGGGAATTCAAAACCTCTTGTTCCGCTTTTAGGGTTGCCTCTTATTGAACGTACAATACTAACTGCAAGAAAAGGCGGTATTAATGACTTTTACGTTGTAACAGGTTATGAAGGAGAGAAAGTAAGACTTTATCTCGATAAGTTAGGGCAGAGAACAAATACCAATATCACCCATGTTATCAATGAAGAATGGGAAAAGGGTAATGGTATTTCCGTGCTCAAAGCAAGGGACTTGATCAAAGAGCCATTTATTCTGCTGATGGCAGACCATCTTTTTGACTATTCTATTCTGGAAGGGCTAAAAAAAGAACAGATTTCTGAGGGTGAAATCATCCTTGCTGTTGATCGCAATATTGAATCAAACAAATTGGTTGATATTGATGATGTTACAAAAGTTCTTATAGAAGATAATAAGATAACAGCTATTGGGAAAAACATCAGCAATTATAACGCTTACGATACAGGAATTTTTCTTTGTTCTCCTGTTCTTTTTCATGCTATTGAAGATAGTTTTTTATCCACTGGTGACAGCACTCTATCCGGAGGAATAAGGATACTATCCGGTAACGGTAATGCCAAAACATTTGATGTCCAGGATAGTTACTGGATCGATGTGGATGATGAGAATGCATTTAGTAAAGCTGAAAACTTGCTCATTGGTAATTTGAAAAAGGCTTCTGACGGGCCCGTTTCAAGATATTTAAACAGGCCTCTATCTATACGATTAACAAGATTGCTGTTAAACACAAAAATTGCACCCAATCATATTTCAATATTTGCTTTTATATTAGGGGTATTGGGTGCAGGATTTTTCTTTTTAGGAGGATATCTTAATTTAATTATAGGGGGGATTCTGGCTCAAATTGCATCTGTTGTTGATGGATGTGATGGCGAAATAGCCAGATTGAAGTTTAAAGCTTCTGAGTTTGGTGGATGGTTTGATGCTGTTTTAGATCGTTATGGAGATGCTTTTCTTCTGTTTGGGTTGACTTACCATGTTTATTTGATCGATGACAGGTTCCTGTATATTATCATAGGATTCTTGGCAATTATCGGAACATTTATGAACAGTTATACAGCAGATAAATATGATGGATTGATGCAGAAAAAACTCAAACCAGGAATGCATTATTTCAGGATAGGACGTGACGTTAGAACATTCATCATACTTCTTGGAGTGCTGGTAAATCAGCCCCTTGCACTTCTTATTCTGATTGCTTTCATAACAAATGCAGAAAATGTGAGGAGGGTATTAATTTTATATAAGAATGGATAAGATTAATTTAGTAAAACGAAAAATAGAAGGGGTGATTAAAGGATCGTCTGTTCCTGAAGATCCCATCCATTCAATAAATACGTTGGAATGGTTGCTGAAACTAATGCCAGATGCAGGCGAGAGTCTAAAAATAGCTGCTTTAGGACATGATATTGAAAGAGCTATTGAGAAGCGGAAAGTGAGGCGACAGGATTACAAAGATTACGATGTGTTTAAAGATGCCCATGCACTAAACAGTGCCATTGTCCTTACTGAAATTATGCAAGCATGCGAGATTGATAAAAAAATGATCGATGAGGTGTTTTCTTTGGTACGGCATCATGAAACCGGAGGTACAGATAGGATCGATATTCTGAAAGATGCAGATAGTATCTCGTATTTTGATGTAAATCTGCCCCTCTATTTTATACGCAATAATCTAAAAGAGACAAAAAGAAGGTGCTTGTGGGGATATAAAAGATTATCGGATCGAGGAAAAAAGATTGTTGCAGAATTGAATTATCAAAATAAAGAGATTGAGTCCCTTGTGAAGGTTTGTATTGATGAATGTGAACAAAAAATATTAAAGTAACCCTATGGCACATTCAGAAAATATGACTCAAAAATCAGACTATCAGCTTAATTGGATTATAGCCAACAAACCCACGTACCCTGAAAATCAAACAAAGGCTGCTTTTGAAGAATTAAAAAGAAGGGAAAAAGAAAATTTGAAAGTGGAAGATATCAAGAATAACTTTAAAAAGTCGAGGGATAGTATTTAAATGAAACTTTTGGATGACTTTTTTTCGGAATATCGAGATATTATCGATTCCTAATCGATCAACCCAAAAACTCTTGGCAACCAAAGCGAAAGTTCGGGGAAATAGGTAATAATCATAAGTACCAAGGTCATGACGGCCAATAAGGGCAGCAGCGGTCCGATGACTTTTGTCACGGGAACTTTCGCCACACCACTCCCGACAAAGAGCAAGGT
>QIJL01000039.1 GCA_003232435.1 Flavobacteriales bacterium
GCTCTTAGTAACGATAAAACCATCCTTTTGAAATTATCCAGAGAAATTAAAACGGGAATCATCGTGGTAGGGGGTATCCTGTTGTTTATTTTGGGTTTTTCCTACTTGAAGTCCACTAATTTATTCGACAACAATAAAACTTTTTTTGCGGTATACGAGAATATCGGAGGGTTACAGCCAGGTACTCCAGTAACCATAAACGGCTTTAATGTAGGTACTGTAAATAGTATCAAATTCAAGGATAGTTCGGGGAAGCTTTTGGTTACTTTTTCTATCAGCAATGATTTCGATTTCACAAAGAATAGTACGGCCGAACTTTACGATACGGGTATTATCGGGGGGAAAGGTATTCGGGTCAATCCGATTTTTGACGGTAGCGGTACAGCTTCTTCCGGTGATACTTTAAGTACATTACCCGACCTGGCCTGACGGAATTGGTACAGCAGAGGTTGACACCACTTCAGTTAAAGGTCGAGGATGCATTTACGAATGCCGATTCGCTTTTGGTCAATGTGAACAAGATCCTGGATGATGATGCCAAAAAAGACCTACAGGGGACTTTGAAAGGCTTGAACAGTACAATGCGCAGTTTAAGCGAAAGCGCCATAGTGCTTAATCGAATACTTAATAAGAACGAGATTAAATTAGATAGTTCGTTGACCAACTTTCAAGAACTCACTTATAATTTGGTCAAACTCTCCGATTCGCTTAACAATGCTGGCTTAGGCCGTACTTTGGCCAGTTTGGAGTCTACGGTCGCCAATTTAGATAAGGTTCTTGGCAAAATCGAACGAGGGGAAGGGACATTGGGCAAGCTTATGGAAAATGAAGAACTGTACGATAATCTTTCCAATGCGTCAAAAGAGCTTGACTTGTTACTTCAAGATTTCCGTCTGAATCCGAAGCGTTATGTAAACGTTTCCGTTTTCGGAAAAAAACAAAAAGATTACGAACTGCCCGAAGATGATCCTGCAGAAAACCTAGACCCTCGATAAAATGGAAATGCTTCCCCAAATTTTATTTGCCATAATTCTTATTGTCGGGGTCGGATTCTTCACCAATAATGTTAAAAAGCTTTCCCGAAATATCAAATTGGGAAGGGATGTTGATGTATCGGATAACAAACCGTTACGTTGGAAGAACATGGTTCGAATAGCTCTTGGCCAGACTAAAATGGTTGTACGACCAATTGCGGGAATACTTCATGTAATTGTCTATATCGGATTCATTATCATCAATATAGAGGTTCTTGAAATTATTGTAGATGGTCTCTTTGGCGCCCATAGAATATAGAATATTTGCCCCTTTGGGTGTACTCTATGATTTCTTGATCGGGTCATTTGAAATTTTGGCGATACTTGTAATTGTTGCGGTAGTTGTTTTCTGGATTCGAAGGAACATCATTCGTCTGCAACGCTTTATAAAGCCGGAAATGAAGGGCTGGCCCAAAAAAGATGGAAACATGATTCTCTATATAGAATTGGTTTTGATGATACTTTTTTTGACCATGAACGGGGCCGATTTTAAGCTACAACAAATGGGGGTGGAGTATTATACGGTGGCTGGCTCGTTTCCCATTAGCCAGTTTATTACCCCATTATTTGACGGCATGTCGGCATCTTCGATTAGTATGATTGAACGAACGGCGTGGTGGCTACATATTGTGGGGATTCTATGTTTCTTGAACTACTTATATTATTCTAAGCATTTACATATATTATTGGCATTTCCGAATACCTACTTCGGGAAAATCGGTCCAAAGGGGCAATTCAAAAACCTGGAGTCAGTAACGGCCGAAGTCAAATTGATGATGGACCCCACTGCAGACCCATTTGCAGCACCTGCCGAAGGAGCTTCCTCTCCGGAAAAATTTGGGGCTTCCGATGTCATGGATTTGAGCTGGGTACAGTTACTGAATTCGTACACCTGCACCGAATGCGGGCGTTGTACAAGCGAATGTCCGGCCAATCAAACTGGAAAAAAACTCTCTCCCAGAAAAATAATGATGGATACCCGCGATCGTTTGGAAGAGGTCGGGAAGAACATCGATGCCAATCAGGGAGAATTTAAAGATGATGGCAAGCAGTTGTTGGGTGACTATATTACCAATGAAGAAATTTGGGCCTGTACTTCATGTAATGCCTGTGTTGAGGCCTGCCCCGTAAGTATTGACCCTTTGTCGATTATTATGGATATGAGGCAGTATCTCGTCATGGAAAAATCAGCGGCCCCCGCTGAATTGAATAATATGATGGGTAATATCGAGAACAACGGTGCCCCGTGGCCTTTTAGTCAAATGGATCGTGTCAATTGGACGCAAGAAGGGCGGTGAACAGTGGGCAGTACGAGGTACGAGGTACGAAATACGAAGTACGAAGTAAGAAGTGGGCAGTAAACAGTAAGCAAAATTAAAAAACTCAGAACTCTGAACTCATAACTTTTTTGAACTTAAACTTTAGACTTTGGAGCAGCAAAAATTAAAAGTACCTACTATGGCCGAGCTTTTCGCTGCCGGAAAGCAGCCTGAAATACTGTTTTGGGTCGGGTGTGCAGGGAGTTTTGATGACAGAGCAAAGAAAATAACAAAAGCTTTTGTCAAAATCTTGAATAAGGCCGATGTTTCATTTGCCGTTCTGGGCACCGAGGAAAGCTGCACGGGGGATCCAGCAAAACGTTCAGGCAACGAATTTTTGTTCCAGATGCAGGCGGTAACGAATATTGAGGTGATGAACGCCTACGGAATAAAAAAGGTGGTAACCGCTTGTCCGCATTGCTTTAACACCCTGAAAAACGAATATCCGGGTCTTGGTGGAAGCTATGAAGTGGTGCACCATACTCAATTTTTGAAAGATTTGGTTTCTGAAGGAAGAATTACTTTGGCAGGAGGTAAATTCAAAGGAAAAAGGGTGACGTATCACGATCCTTGCTATTTGGGAAGAGCTAATGGTGTCTATGAAGCCCCGAGGGAACTCATTCGAAAGCTGGATGCGGAGTTGGTCGAAATGAAGAATTGCAAAAAAAGAGGACTTTGTTGCGGTGCCGGTGGGGCACAAATGTTCAAAGAACCCGAAAAAGGCGATAAGGATGTGAACGTGGAACGAACGGAGCAAGCTTTAGAGATGCAACCAGAGATTATTGCCGCGGCCTGCCCATTCTGTAATACGATGATGACCGATGGAGTCAAAAGCAAAGAAAAAGAAGCTTCAGTAGCGGTTATGGACATCGCAGAATTAATCGCCACTGCAGAAGATCTGTAGGTGTTCAAGACCCAAGGCTTAAAGTTCAAAGTGAATATTGAATATGAAAAACTTCGGGGAGCATTTCGAAATAACAAGCAACCAAAACAAAGCCGACCTTAAACATTTAACCCACTAGTGTCCATTAAAAATAGGTAACTGTTCAGCCGTTAGGTAGGCCTGTCGGTAGAGAACCAAGAGTCAAGAGCAAAGACTAAAAGAGGAGAGGGAAGTAAAAAGTGAGAAGGGAAAAGGGAACAAAGACCTCCCGATGCCTCGGGGCTAAAACTCTCCTACGGCGGGCAGGTAAACTGCGAGCATGGTCATAACTCATAATGGGTGAACAGTTACGTCTTATGTCTTGTAGCGAAGCGGTCTTTTGTCTTTTTAGTGGACACTAATGCATTTAACCTTTAACTTATTTCATGCTGGTAGATTTTAGAACATTACCCGATACTTCAAGAGTTTGGATTTACCAAGCTAGCAGAACGCTTGCTGCTAATGAGCTTGCGGAAATTGAAAACGGTCTGAATGATTTCTTGAAAGAATGGACGGCCCACGGAAGCGACCTCAAAGCCGGATTCGATATTAGATACAAGCGTTTCATTGTGATTGGCCTAGACCAATCTTTGAATTCCGCATCGGGCTGTTCGATAGATACTTCGGTACACTACATACAATCCTTGGAAAAAAAATACGATATCGATCTGCTTGACAAAATGAACGTGTCTTACAAGCAAGGGGAATTTATTGCTTATAAGACCTTGATCGATTTTAAAAAGATGGTCAAACAAAAAGCGGTGTCGGCGAAAACTGTCGTTTTTAACAACCTGGTCGCTACAAAGGGTGAATATGAAGAATTTTGGGAAGTTCCCGCTGCCGAAAGTTGGCATGCACGTTTCATGTAATTTTTATCGACAAAAGAATTTTAGCGGTTTTCGAAAATCCGATGAAATGCAATATTTTAAGCGGTTTTCAGTTATTGCCATAAGCTATTTTTATGCAGACCTACTTAGTTTTCCCCATATTTTTTCTTTCCGTACTTTGTGCAAAAGCGCAGAGCGATCCCTTAGTGGTCAAAGATAGCCTCGCGCAGCAAAAATGGATCGATTCTAAGTACGGGAGCATGTCTTTGGAAGAAAAAGTCGGGCAGCTTTTTATGGTCATGGTCGCCTCAGATCAAAATAGGGCCAAAACGGATAAAATCAAGAAACTTATTCAAGACCAAAAGATCGGCGGAGTTATATTTTCTACAGGTGGCCCGGTGAGACAGGCAAAACTTGCCAACGAATATCAAGCTGCTTCAAAAATACCTTTGTTGGTCGGAATGGACGCCGAATGGGGGTTGGCCATGCGATTGGATTCTACCTATGCATTTCCCTGGAATATGACCTTGGGTGCCATTAAGGATAGCTCAATAGTCGAAAAAGTGGGGAAAAGAATTGGGGAGCATGCCAAGCGAATGGGAGTACACATCAATTTTGCCCCCGTAGTGGATATCAACACCAACCCGAAGAACCCTATTATCGGGAATCGTTCTTTTGGTGAGGATCGAGAGAATGTTGCCAAAATGGGAGTCGCTTTTATCAAGGGAATGGAAAGTGCCGGTGTTTTATCTAGCGGCAAGCATTTTCCAGGACATGGCGATACGGCGACCGATTCACATCATGCGCTTCCGGTCATTGATTTCTCTCGGGAACGATTGGATAGTTTGGAATTATATCCGTACAAAAAAGTCATCGAAGCTGGGTTGAGTAGTGTGATGGTGGCCCATTTGGAAGTTCCGGCATTGGAGATCAAAAAAGAAGTTCCGTCCTCATTATCCGAACAGGTCATTACCGGAATTCTCAAAGAAGAAATGGGTTTCAAAGGCTTGGTATTTACTGATGCCTTAAATATGAAGGGCGCTGCAGATAGGGGAAAGAACGGTGATGTGGAGTTGGAGGCATTTCTCGCGGGCAACGATATTCTTCTGATGCCCACGGCTTTGGAAGAAGCAAAGAAGAAATTGCTGAAATTCTATGACAAAGGAAGGATTACGGAAGAACGCCTCGCACATTCCGTAAAGAAAATATTAAAGGCGAAATACAAAGTAGGACTTCAGGAATATGCTCCCATAAAACTTGAAAATCTTTATGAAGACCTGAATTCACTGAAAGACGACTTAATCTATGAAGAAGCTATAGAAAATGCCATTACCGTTGTCAAGAACAACTTTTACCTGATGGGTATCAAGAAGTTGGAGAATAAGAAAATCGCCTATGTGAAATTCGGTGATGCGCCCAACAAGGCCTTTATCAACGAGTTGAACAAATATGCCAAGGTTACACAGGTCAATGGCAAGGATATTTCGACACTCAAAAAGAAATTGGCCGATTACAACTTGATCATTATCGGACATCATAGAAGTAATGCAAGCCCGTGGAAGGCCAATAAATTTTCAAAAAACGAACTCTTCTGGCTTGAGGAAATCGCAAAGGAAAGAAGTTCGAATGTTATACTATCGGTTTTTACAAATCCGTATGCGCTGTTGGATGTTGATACGTTCAAGAATATCGACGGTGTGGTGGTGGCCTATCAAAACAGCGAATTGGCACAACAGAAAGCCGCACAGCTTATTTTTGGGGCAATCCCGGCAAAGGGAGTACTGCCGGTTACCGCTCATAGACAGTTTCCGGTCAACACGAATGTACAACTGAGATCATTGCAGCGCTTGGGTTACAGTTTTCCTGAAAGGGTGGGCATGAGTAGCGCCAAACTTGCCGAAGTAGACCGGTTAGTGGGTAATGGCCTCGATTCCCTTATGTTTCCCGGAGCCCAAGTTTTGATTTCTAGAAAAGGCAAGGTCATTTACAACAAGGGTTTCGGCAAACCGACTTATAAATCTCAAGACAGCATAGACTCCGGGCATATTTACGACCTGGCATCTATAACCAAAATTCTTGCGACTTTGCCCATTGTAATGAAGTTGGAAGAGGAAGGTCAGCTCGCGCTTAACGACACATTTTCCGAATTGATACCTGCATATGCGGACTCCGATCTGAAAAATGTTACGGTATTAAAAGCATTGTCACATTATGGAAGGCTTCCGGCCTGGATCGCTTTTTACGTTGATACTTTAGATAAGAACAGAAAACCTTCCGAAGAGTTCTATAGAAAAACACCGACCGATGGGTTCTCCATCAGGGTTACCGACCAACTGTATTTGACCGATGCCTACCAAGACTCTATTTACAACCGTATCGGAAGACAAGACCTGAAGTCCAATCGATATCGATACAGTGATGTTGCGTATTATGTAATGAAGAAGTATGTAGAGGATAAAAAGAAGACTCGCTTAGATCGACTTGTCGAGAATTTTCTTTATAAGCCGATCGGGGCTATGAATACGAGTTATAACCCCCTCGAAAAGTTTCCGAAGAATAAAATTGTTCCTTCCGAAGAAGATAAATATTACCGATATCAAACCGTTCAGGGCTATGTACACGACATGGGTGCGGCCATGCAAGGCGGGGTAGGAGGTCATGCCGGCCTGTTCAGCAATGCCAACGATGTTGCGAAGATCATGCAAATGTACCTGCAAGATGGATTTTATGGCGGGACTCGATTTTTGGACGCTCGCACCGTAAAAAAATTCAATACTTGCTATTTCTGCGATAAGAAAGTACGACGAGGTGTCGGATTTGATAAGCCCCAATTAAAGGATAAAGGCCCGACCTGTGGTTGTGTTTCCCGAAAAAGTTTTGGCCATAGTGGTTTTACGGGAACTTATACTTGGGCCGACCCCGATGAGGAAATCGTTTATGTTTTTCTATCGAATCGCACCTATCCTAGCGCTTCGAACAGATTACTGATAAAATCGGGATTGAGAACAAGGATCCAACAAGCAATTTATGATGCGATAATTCAGTAGTCTTCGTAGTATATAAACTTCTGTTAAGAAAATATCGGTTTATCGACTAAGCCCATGGTTTTCACTAAATTTGAAGGATGAAGATAGCTATTGTTTGTTACCCGACTTTTGGTGGTAGTGGTGTGGTTGCCACCGAACTTGGTATTGCACTTGCAAATAGGGGCCATGAAGTGCATTTCGTTACCTATCGGCAGCCGGTTCGTTTAGAACTTTTGAGCAATCGAATCCACTTTCACGAAGTAAACGTACCCGAATATCCATTATTTAAGTATCAACCTTACGAATTGGCCCTGTCCAGTAAGCTGGTAGATACCATTAAACTCTATGATATCGATCTTTTGCACGTACATTATGCGATTCCGCATGCCTATGCGGGCTATATGGCAAAGAAAATGTTGGAAGAAGAGAACATTTTTATTCCGATGATTACCACCCTACATGGCACGGATATTACTTTGGTGGGGAGTCATCCTTTTTACAAGCCGGCCGTAACCTTTAGCATCAACAATAGTGATGTAGTTACTTCAGTCTCGCAAAGTCTTAAAAAACAAACACTTGAAATATTCGATGTAAAGAAGGACATTGAAGTTATACCAAACTTTATCGACACGAAAAAGTACCATTCTTCTTTTACCGATTGTCAAAGATCATTGATGGCCGAAGATGATGAGAAAATAATTACCCATATCAGTAATTTGAGAAAGGTCAAACGGATACCCGATGTAATCAAGGTTTTCTATAAGATTCAGGAAAAGATATCCGCAAAGTTGATTATGGTCGGGGAGGGCCCTGAAAAGGAAAATGCAGAAAGACTTTGCCGCACCTTGGGAATAACCGATAAAGTCGTGTTTCTCGGAAATAGCAATGAAATAGATCGTATACTTTGTTTCTCGGATTTATTCCTATTGCCTTCGGAAACCGAGAGTTTCGGTTTGGCGGCCCTAGAGGCCATGGTGAACAAAGTGCCGGTAATCTCTAGTAATACGGGTGGAATTCCGGAAGTAAATAAACAAGGTATAACCGGATACTTAAGTGAAGTCGGGGATATAAATGACATGACGGAAAATGCATTAAAAATACTGAGTGACGAAAAAACTTTGGAAAAGTTCAAAGAAAACGCCTACAAAACCGCTCTTTCCTATGATATCATGAATATCTTGCCATTATATGAAGACATATATCAAAAAGCATATGAGCAACGGTTTAAAAAGGTGGATTATTAGGATGGGAAGAAGTTTCTATTTTTTGATCATAGTAACGATTATGCTCTCCTGCAACGGGCAAAAAAAGATGGCTGCTAATCAGGATGCTCCAAATGAAGAAAAAATGATTTTGGTCGACCAGAACAACTATAGCGGTGCCGATTCTACCGAAACCATGGTCATTACGAATGTAAAAGCCCTAAAATCATTTTATTCCCGTATAAACCGTACCCGAAAGCCAGGACTTCCTGTACCCGAAATCGATTTTTCAAAGAGTACGGTGGTCGTTCTTTGTTCTTCCGATGAAAATTACGTTGGAACGGAAGGCCTTTCTGTTTTAAATGAAACAGACACTGAAATAGTCCTTGGCATGGAGAAAACCAAAAAAAATGAGACGGATACCTCCCCTTCAAGTGCGAATGGACAAGTTAGTCCTTTCTTCGTGTATAAAATGCCGTTGACCGAGAAGAAGGTTTCTTTTGAACCCATTAAATAGTTTCATTTTAGGGTATTCATCGATATAAAGTCCATCTCACGGGCGATTTTTGAAATTAGAGTTTAGAGGTAGTAATTTTACAAGGTAACAAGCCCAAATTACCTACTTATGAAAAATTCTACTCGCATAGCGTTGATTTTAACGCTTTCTACGGTTTTCTTTTCCTTTTCGCAGGAAGAACGGCAAGACTTGCAACTTACAGCTAGGGATAGTGTTATCATAAGTTCATCTATGCTCGGTCTGGGGTTCAACTTTGTTGATGATTCAGGTGATGTTTTCGACGAACTATTCGCAGTGGGATCTCAATGGAATTATGTACCATACCCATCAAGGATAAGTATTGAACGGTCGACCAAGAGTGGCCTGGGATTTGGAGCGATAGGTACTTATAATAAGTATAAAGTGGGCAATATTATAGATGGTGTCGTAAATGCCGAGGAAACGACTTATCTGGCAATTGACGGACGAGTTTCTTATGATTTGAACAAGCTGTACAATGAGGCTTCTTGGTTCGACCCTTACATAGGTGCCGGGTTAGGGTATACCAAAGCTAATAATAAACCACGTTCAACATATAATGCCGTCATTGGTTTTCGCACATGGCTATCAGATCGTTGGGGGTTGGATTTTAGCTCTTCGGGAAAGTGGGCGATGGGCAATAACGGTGCTACCAATCATATTCAACATGCTGTCGGAGCGGTTTATCAATTCAACATAGAGAAAGGACTATCTAGAAAGGGAGAGGAAAAGTTGGCGATGATAAACGAGATCGAGAAGCAAAAACAAAGGGTAACCGATTCAATTGCTACAGCTAATAGGCTCAAAGAGGAAACCTTATTGGCAAAACGTCTTGCCGAGGAACAAGAAAAAGCAAGATTGGCAGTGGCGGAAAAAGCCAAAAAAGATGCCGAAAGTGCCAGAAAACAAAAGCTCATTGACGAGATCGACGCTTTGGGTCATGCACATTTTGCTTTGAATTCGTCTTATTTGGGTACGGAAGCCAAAAAAGTGCTTCAAGGTTTGGCCGAAATTCTTAAAAGCAATCCTGAAGTTGAATTACAGATTACTTCTCATACCGATTCCAGGGGAACCGATAAATATAATCTCTGGCTTTCTGAGCGACGAGTGCGGCGAACGGTCGATTTTCTAATAAGTCTGGGCATACCCTCTGAACGCCTGAATGCTTCCGGTTTGGGTGAGGAACAACTCACAAATCATTGCGACGATAATGTTCGATGTACTGAAGAGGAGCACCTAGAGAATCGTAGGTCTGAATTCACCATCACTAAATTTTAGCACATCTATTTTGTAAAAACAAGATAAAATGGCTCGGCGTACTCCGTGCCAACCATATTACCGAAATATTTGGCGGAGTTTCGCACGCCTTTTATTAAACTGGCGACATTAGAGAAAAGAGAAAAGAACAAAGACAAAAGAAACCAGAAACTAGAACAAAGACAAAAGAACAAAGACAAAAGCACCCCTCCTAAACTCCTAAACCAACGACCAAAAACCAGCAGCTAAGCAGGTGGTTTTTCAAGGTAAAATAAATTTATGGACAGTTTTGGTCTTCTATCGATTATTTGTGCTGAAGCCAGAAAAATACTGGGAGCGAAGTAAACTTTTTGGAAACCATTTTTTCTTTGCCCAGAAATTGAATTTCATATAGTAGTATGCCATGTTCAATGGCCATGACAACCAATATATGCCCTTGGCGTACATATAGGGTTTAACTTTGACAAGTAAACGAAAAACCTTTTCCGGAGATTTTAAGAACTTTTTGAATAGAGCGATTTTTGAGGTTTGTAATTGACTGGGGCTGTATACTAGCCCCACCTTGTTCTCACCAACATTTTGGTAAAAGCCTTTCGAGAGGTCGTTTATGAATTTTATTTTCTTTTTGCTTGTGAGAATACCGTTTCGCAAGGCTAGATCGGTCATATAGTCTTGTACCATGGTGTGCGAGTAATTTATAGGCCTTAAGGCCACGAACAATGCTTCAAACTCCAATACCATATACTCTTGAACATCTTTTACTAGTTTTTCGAAAACAAATTTTTCGTTTTCCTCGTGAAACTCTATAGTCTGCGGTGAGCCGTCAATTACAGCATATCCGAGAGTGCTGCCGTGTGGCGCACCTAGAAGTTGCTCGTAGAGCTGACCATTGGCTTTGAGAATATCGTCAGATATACCATGGCTGGGGTATATCGAAAAATTCAAACCGTATCGCTTGGTGTTGGGCTCTATATCGTATATGGCCTTAAGACCAATGTAATAGCCTGTTACGGGTACTTCTTTATTAAGGAAACGATAGATGCATTCTTGCATGGTACCGCCCCATCCTACATCTACCAAAGCGATGCCCTCTTTTTCGATATTGACGTCGAAAGATTTTAAATAGCTCCGAAATGCCTGTTTTTGATTTTTACGGTTTAATTCATACTTTTCAATGAACAAACGATTTTCACGCAATTTAACCATTAGGTCCGATTCGAACAGGTTTGAAATAATTTCGTTGGAATCTACCCCTAACTCATGAATTATCTGTGTTTTTACGTTCTCTGGAAAAAGAAACCAATTAAGTAGCTGCTTTAAAGACATTTCGGCGTTGACTCCACCTATTTTTTTGAAATCCTCTTCACAAAGGGGTCTTAGGGCTATTTGCTGTGCAGACTGTCTCGAGGCTTTGAAATAATGTGTTTGAATTTTGTTTTCTACGGCAAATTGATTTAGGTCTTGATAAATATCAAAAATACGTTTGAGAAAAAGGCCTTCCCTAGATAGAAAAAAGAGATTTTTCACTCCATCTCTACGGGCTTTGATGTACAGTCTTTCGGTAAAAAAGTAAAAGTGAATGATGTACTCACTTAAAGGATATTTACTTTTAGCACAGCGCGACTCTACTTTTGAACATGCTTTTTTAAAACCATGGGCATCGTCACCAAGTAGGTTTCGTTTATTGCGCAATTTATGGCGTAGGTGCTTTGTATGAATACCCTGAATACCGTATTTGGCAGCATTGAGTATATCACTTCTCTTATTATCGCCGATCATGATGGTTTCTTCTGCCTTTGCTTGCGTCGCTTCAAGTACATAAGGATAAAGAGAACCATCTTCCTTGCTTTTGCCGACTGAGCACGAAAGGAACACATTTTCAAAGAGTTGCGATATTTCGTGAAATTCAAGTATTTTGACTATTGTTCTTTTTGGAAGAAACAAATCGGATACCAGGTAAATGCGATATCCTTTTTCTTTTAATTGTGCTAGGCCCGCGATCAGTTTCTCGTTTTTGAATTGCACGGATATTTCAGAAATATAGTCGGCCTGCTCAAATACCCGCTTAAAAGTATCGAATGGGGTATCTTTAAGAACAGCATCATTTAAGAGCCTTTGATATACTTCTTTGAGTAGAAGTTCGTAGGGCAGTTCGATTCCCCTTATTTTATGTTTTTTTGATAAATAAGCGAGACTATCGATGCGTATTGCGAAAAGTTCGTCTGGAGAGATATTCAGACCAAGTTCCCTCCCCATAAATTTACCCCATAATTTTATGGTGTAGTTCGGGTGCACCGTTCTATGGACCAAGGTGTCGAAAAAATCTGTAAAGATTATTTTACATAAGGGAGCATTCTCAATTGTACGGACTAAGGCTTTCAATTGAGACTTTGGTTATTGGGTCATTTTGGTCAAACAAATTTCAGCGAACGAACAGCATGAAAATAACAGGAGATCGACTGTAGATCCAAATAATAAAAGATTCTTTGATTTTATCGGTCAAATTTGTAAGAATCGAGGGCTTGTTGTGTTTCAAAACTTGGGGCTGTTTTAAATTACGATGCAATATTACAAAAAAATCGTTGAAATTGAAATTATATACGTTGAAAAGCAGATTCTGGACTTTTAAAATGCAATATTTTCGATAAAATCCTTGAAACTAGCTTTTTAATGTATCATTCTGGGGTAAAATCCCTCGCCTTTAGGCGAAGACTTTAGTATAAATTATTTGCCGTTGGCTTTGCGCCATACGCAGTACGCAAAAACACAGCGTATAGCGATAAGCGCACGGCGATATGTCGCGCTGTTCAATTTTAGTCGCCTTTAGGCGAAACCAAACCCATCGGTCTTTAGCCGATGGTAGTTTAGTCTCTTTGGGTTTAATTCCCGAGGCTCGCCTCGACAATTCTTTAAAGTGCTATTTTGACACGAATTCGGCCAACCCTCCTATGGCGGGC
>QIJL01000277.1 GCA_003232435.1 Flavobacteriales bacterium
GTAATTGTAAATCAGATTTGCGGCTCTTGTTTATATGTTCTAATATATGTCATTTTCATACGCTGGTTTTTTTTAAAACTCCACTCTCGGAATGACAAGAGAGGGGCTGAACAGTTACGATGTAAGATTTACATATCACTACCAAGCAGGTTATCCGTTGATTACGGTCGCGTCTTTGTTCTAACAGCGACCTGTGCTGAGCCTGCCGCAGTAAGCGGTCTTATATCCCTGCCTCCCGGCAGGTTTTACAACGGCCTGTCTTTGTGATTTCCATTGAAGGGGATTACCATTTCGTTCGATACGATACAAAAGGATAAACTTCATTCGCGAAAAATTGGCTTTTATTTTGTGGTAGAATTAAAAAACCATCGGTTTTTACAAGATTTGCGAAATCTCCCGAACCGTTTCCTTTGATTGCATTCGCAACTAACTTTCCGTCAGGTGTGCTTTCTAAAGTGGCCTCCAAGAAATATACCAAGTCTGGTTTGAATTCCACATCGTTTTTAAGCGCTACATACAGTTGTTCTTGTTCAATACCTAAAGATTTTTGCAACCAAAACCGCAAATACATATACACGCAAACAAATGAGGAAACCGGATTTCCCGGAAGGGCAAATATCTTTTTTCCAGCAACGTTCGTTCCAAACCAAAAAGGTTTTCCCGGTCGTTGCCGTATTTTATGAAAGTGCTTTTTGATTTCTAGCGATTCCAATACATCGGGCAAATAATCAAACTTTCCTTTTGATACGCCTCCTGTAAAAATAAAGAGGTCGTATTCTTCGAGAAGTCTTGAAATCGTTTCCTCCATTTCAATCTTATCATCGGCTAAATGTTGCAAGTCGGCCTGGATTCCCCATTCTTTTAAAGTGGCTTGAATTCCGTAGATGTTCGACCGTCGTATCTGATGTAATTCGGGAGTTTGATCTACCGGAACCAATTCGTCCCCAGTAGAAAAAATTACCACCTTGGGCATTTTTCGAACTTGTAGGGAAGCCTTCCCAACGGCTGCGGCTATGTTGATTTCGGCACTTGATATTTTTTTTCCTTTGGCGACTATTGTGCTTCCTTTTGCAATATCGATCCCCTTGAAATGGACGTTTTGTTTATGTTGAAGAGATTCAGGATTAATTGTGACTTTGTCATCTGCAATTTCCAAATCCTCATAGCGAATAACGGTGTCAACTCCATTTGGCATAATTGCACCAGTCATGACTTCGATACAATTTTGTTGGCTCTGTAGAGTCTTTTGCGGGGTGCCGGCAGCTGCGGTAGCCTCTACTTTATATTCTCGTTGGCCTTTTTCAAAAGAGTCGCAAACGATGGCAATGCCATCCATGGTAACACGATCAAAAGGCGGAAAGTCACGATCCGCAATTAAATCCTCGGCCAAATAAGCGCCAATACATTTTTCTAAATTTCTTGTTTCTTCCGGGAAGTTGCTTACATGTTCGCCTATAATCGAGAGGGCTTTTTCGTAAGGGATAAATGTATTTTCCATATCATCCACCAATACTGCTCATACTTTGCATTGCTGCCTCGGGAACTTTACGCAATTTTTCAGCTTCAAATCCGTCTTTAGGTTTTAGGCGAATGATTTCTTTGAATTTTGAGGCCAGTTCTCCATCGGAAACTCCTGAGCGCATATAATCGCGAATATTAAATACACCATCATCATACAAACAACTTTTGATTTCTCCTTTGGCGGAAATACGTAACCTGTTGCAGGTATTACAAAAGGTTCTTGAAAAAGCTGCAATCACTCCGATTTTTCCTTTATATCCGGGAACGGAAAGTAAACTGGCCGTATCTCCGTGTTTACCCGGGAGTTTTTCCATATCTGAATAATGCGCTTTTAAATCCGCATAAATGTCCTTGGCGGAATACATTTCAACGTTCTCTTTATAACCTCCGTTAAAAGGCATTTCCTCGATAAAACGAACATCGACGGGATAATCTTTTGCAAGCTCCGCCAGGGGAATAATATCCTGCGTATTGATGCCTTTCATAATAACCGCATTGAGTTTGATTTTAAACCCGGTATCGACCAACATATGAAAGGTCTGCATTACCTTTTCGAAATCATCACGACGCGTGATTTTATGAAAACGTTCGGCATCCAGTGAGTCGATACTCAGATTGATCTTGGTAATACCCAATTCTTTTAGCTTCTGAATATGCTTTTGTAATAGCGTACCATTGGAGGTAATGTGAATTGACTCGTAGGCATCGATTTCTGCGGTATGCTCTAAAAGCCGAATAAAATCCTTGCGTAGAAAAGGTTCGCCACCGGTAAAACGCACTTTTTTAAAACCAAGATCTCCTAAAACCCATAATAGGCGGGTAATCTCCTCATAACTTAGTAGATCTTTTTTGGGCTCGTACACGATACCTTCGGCAGGCATACAATAAAAGCACCGTAGATTGCATCGGTCGGTAACGCCGATGCGAACATAATCTATTTGCCTGTCGAATGAATCGGTCACTTTTTATATTTTTGAATAGAATTTAAGGTTGCACGAATTACGAACATTGAATATAATCAAATTTTAAATTGCACTGACAAACCTTTTATTTTAATAACTTGCCTTTAACATGACCCATGAATTGAAAAACATAGTGGCGGCCTATCTTCTGGCGCAAAACGCGAATCTCAAAACAGTACTGGCCACCGTGGTCGATCTGGACGGTTCATCGTACCGTAAGCCCGGTGTTCGAATGTTGCTGCGCGAAGACGGACAAATGACCGGTGCCGTTAGTGGAGGCTGCGTTGAAAAGGAAATCTTACGACAGACGCAAAGTGTTTTTGAAAATGGTGTGGCCAAGATGATGACCTATGACGGACGATACCGTTTGGGCTGCGAAGGACTACTTTATATCCTCATCGAACCCTTCGAACCGAATGTATCGTTTTTAAAAGCTTTTCAAAATGTTTTGGATGCGCGCGTAAATTTTGATATTCTTTCTTATTTCAAAAAAGAGGAAGGGGCAGATGAAAAAATGGGCACCATGTTCGATTTCTCGGGTTCAAGTCATCCTATTCGGGAATCTTTTGAAAAAACGGATGGATATGCCGTCTTCGAGGAAATCAAAGTTCCGTGTTTTCAATTATTGATCGTTGGGGCCGAACATGATGCCGTACAATTGGGATCATATGCCTCAAAGACCGGTTGGGAAGTCACAGTAGTCGCTTCGGCCGCCGAGGAAAAAACGATAGCCGATTTTCCTGGAATAAAGGAAATGATTTCGGTCGAACCGGAAATGCTTTCCGCGGATATTGTCGATGAGCACACCGCCGTAATTCTGATGACGCATAGCTATGTTCGTGATTTGAAATATCTATTGGCCGTGAAGGATACACTGCCGGTTTACCTCGGAATTCTAGGACCTTCAAAGCGAAGGGAAGAACTTTTGAATGAACTTATCGAACGAAACCCGGAGGTCGACGAAAAATTGTTGGATCGTATTTATGGCCCTGCCGGACTCAACATCGGGGCCGAAACGGCGCAGGAAGTCGCGCTCTCCATAATTGCCGAAATACTCTCGGTTATTCGCGACAAAAAGCCCATGATGTTAAAAGACAAATCGGGCGGAATACATAGTTGAGAAGGTTCTTGATTTGACCGTTTGAAATAAAGCTTTACTTTTATTGTATCCTTTTTTTGGGGGAAATCCCTCGCCTTTAGTATTTTTGCCGTGCGCCGTGCGCCGTGCGAAAAAGCGAAATGCGTAAAGCGATAAGGGAATTGGTTGAACCTTAGCCGACTTTAGTCGGTGTCAAAACCTATCGGTCTATAGCCGATAGTAGTTTAGTTAGCTGCTATGAATACAAAACTTGAGAAGTCTTTTGAAGTGACGCAATCTCCGAATTTGGTTTGGGAGCATCTTATCGACCCCGAAAAAGTGATGGATTGCGTACCCGGAATTTCGATAGAAGAAAAAGTCTGTGACAACCGTTATAAGGGAAAAGTGGACATGAAATTCGGCCCTATCGGCGTCAATTACAAAGCCGATATTGTTTATGACGAAATCGATTTTGAAAGCCGAAAAATAACTCTTTCGGGTAAGGGCGTAGATACAAAGGGAATGGGCAATGCCGGTCTGAAAATGGCACTCGACCTGACAGAGACCGCCGAAGGTGGTTCAAAAGTCGATGCCGTTATGGAGGTTACCATCAGCGGCAAGGTTGCCCAGTTTGGCTCGCGTTTGGTCAACACGGTTTCGAATCAATTGTTCAAACAATTCGTGACCAACTTCACAAAAAAATTAAACGAAGCGGAGCAAGGGTAAAAGCCTACTTCTGCCATGATGGCTGCAAAGTAAATTTTGAGAATGATTCGGGGAAGTATTATGAAGGCTTAATGAGGGCACCAGTTGGAAACTGGCGCCAGCGGGGGTATCAATAAAAATATTTCACACCTTTTTTCAACCCCTCCGTCCCGCTGAAAAAGCGGGACACCTCCCCTCATCCGAGGGGAGGAGCAACCTAAGACTAAATTTTTATTTTAAGTCACCCTTAGGGTGTTACTCCCCTTCGTATTTGTCCAAATAGCGTTTCCAAAGTTTGGTTTGATGAGTTTCCAAAGAAATATTTCGACCGTCTATAAATGCATGGGTCAATTGGTTACCGCGCATATCTAGGGCATCACCTTCAGAAATAAAGAGTGTGGCACTTTTGCCAACAGCCAGGGTTCCGTAATTATCATCGATACCCAAAATCTTGGCGGAGTTGCCAGTGATCATTTGCAATGCTTCTTCTTTTTTCATTCCCTGTCCGACGACCTGCCCAGCATAGAAGGGAAGGTTTCGTGTTTGAAAGTTCGATGCATCGCCATTTTGAATTGCGACCAAGAGTCCAGCATCCATCAACAGTTTTGGAAGTTTATACGGAAGGTCATAATCTTCATCATCAAAAACAGGATTGTTATGTGTAAACCGAACCAAAACCGGAATATCATTTTTCTTTAGAAAATCAGTGATTTTATAAGCGTGATAACCACCGACCAAAACCACATGTTTTGCCCCGGAGTTTTTGGCGAGGGTTACCCCATCGATAATTTCTTTTTCGCCCTCGGCATAAACATATAATTTTTGTGAACCGTCAAAAACACCTTGCATGGCCGCAAAAGCGGGGTTCATTTCCTTGGCGGCACCTTTGCCATAAGCTGCTGCGCCTTGCATAAAAGTTTCGACGGCGGTTACCTGCTCTTGATATTTGTCATTGGCTTTATAACCTCTTTCCTCGCCCATCCACCAGCGACCTTGACGAAAAGTATTCGGCCATCGCAAGTGAATGCCATCATCGACTTTTACCGCGGCATCTTCCCAGTTCCAGGCATCGAATTGCACAATGGAAGAAGTCCCTGAAATACGTCCACCTTGCGGAGTGACCTGTCCCAGCAAAACACCATTGGGCCGCATACTTTCGACCACTTTCGATTCTGCATTGTATGCAATCAGACTACGAACATGAGGAATGAGATCTCCTATTTCATCTTGGTCGTTACTTGCACGCACTGCATTGACCTCGGTTAGGCCCAATGCCTTGTTGGGAGCTATAAACCCAGGATAAACGTGTTTTCCCAAGGCATCGATAACCGTTCCCAGTGTTGCTGCATCAGCACCCAAGGCCGTAATTTTTCCGTTCTCAAAAACTATGGTGGCGTTTTCTACTACTGTTCCATCGCCAATGTGGGCGGTGACACCGGTAATGCTTATCGCTTCTTTTTGCGCCGGAGCAGGAGTTTGCTGGGCGATGCCTGTGAAAGTCATTGCCAGGGCTATTAGTAAATACTTTATTTTTCTCATAATTAGTGTAATTTCCGAATTGGGCTTCGACAAGCTCCGCGTGCTACCTTCGATACAAATATTTTGTATCTCGCTAATGCTCAGCCTGACATTCCGGTGTTATTTTGACTTTTTACTAGTATTTTGATTTCACTATTTCTTTTACTCCCGTCTACCGTCTTCGACAAGCTTAGCCTGATAATCGCTTTATTTAAAATTTAAAACTTCACGCTTAAACTTGTTATAGCGTTTCACAGGTCATCTGCTCTTTCTTCTTGCCTTTTGCCTCTTGGGTTTTTTCGCCACTGGCTTTTTCCTTGAGCATCATATTCATCAATTTATTGCGTTCTTGTTTGATTACTTCCCGTTGTTGTTTGTCTTTTTCCAAATCGAAATAGGTCGCGCCTTCGATTATTGTTTTTTCCGCTTTGGCGTAAACTGACATAGGGTGATCGCTCCACAATACCAGATCGGCATCTTTACCTTCTTTAATACTTCCTGTGCGATTATCTAAATGAAGTAGTTTTGCGGGATTGATGGTTACCATTTTCCAAGCTTCCAATTCTGTCATTCCACCGTACTTGATCGTTTTGGCTGCTTCTTGATTCAAGCGTCTGATCATTTCCCCGTCATCACTATTGATGGCTACCGTAACCCCTTGCTTTTGCATAATGGCCGCATTATAGGGTATCGCATCGTTGACCTCGAACTTGTAGGCCCACCAATCGCTAAAGGTACCGGCACCGACACCGTGCTCCGCCATCTTATCCGCAACTTTATAGCCTTCGAGAATATGGGTAAACGTATTCACTCGGAACCCGAATTTCTCGGCCACTTTCATCATCATATTGATTTCACTTTGCACATAAGAATGGCAACTGATAAAGCGCTCGCCATTTATGATTTCCAACAAGGTTTCCATTTCCTCGTCATGACGATAGGGTTGTCCGTCTTTCTTTTTTAACCCGTATTCCTCGGCACGTTGAAAGTAGTTGGTAAATACCTGTTCAACGCCCATTCGTGTTTGCGGAAAACGACTTTGGCTGCCCCAATTGCTCTGCTTTACATTTTCGCCCAAGGCGAATTTGATAAACTTGGGACTATTATCGTAAATCATGTTTTTCGCACTTTCGCCCCACTTGAGTTTAATGATCGCTGAACGGCCCCCTATCGGGTTGGCAGATCCATGCAGCAATTGTAGCGAGGTCACTCCGCCGGCCAAGGCTTGATAAATACCGACATCTTCGTTGTCGACCACATCTTCCATTTTTACCTCTGCGGAAGAATTGTGACCGGCTTCATTGATTGCAACACCTGCAATATGACTGTGTTCATCGATTACACCGGCGGTCAAATGTTTTCCTGTAGCATCGATGACTTTGGCATTTCCGCCTTTTAGGTCCTTCCCGATCTTTGCGATTTTTCCATCTTTGACCAGCACATCGGTGCCTTCGAGAATACCGGCATCTTCACTCGTCCATACCGTTGCATTTTTAAAGAGGAGGTTTTCTCTTTTGGGAATGGATTTATATCCGTAACCGACATTAGGGTAGGTGACACCCACAATTTCAGGTTTTTCGGCTGTCTTCTTTTCATCTTTTTCTTTTTCGGAAAAAGGTGCTGTTCGTGCAGCGGTGAAAGAGTTTTCATTTCCATTGGGAAGAATTACACGACCGCTAAGATTTTCACCTCCGGAAACCAAACCGGCCATTCGATAATTCTTTTTGTCCTTATCGGCAAAAGACAATTGCATCCAATCATCCTTATATGAAAATTTTGACTTGAGTTTTACCGTATCTTGTTTCACTTCGACTTTAGGTTTCCCGGCCTCTCCTGTAATCGAAAGTTTAAAGGAATTTCCTCCTGCCGACAAATTATAATCCCCTCGAATATCCTTTAACGACATATCATTGATCACATTTTTGTTTCCCTGTACCCAGTTTTCGTAAATGGTAGCGCCTTTTTCGAAAATATCTCCCGAAGCGATCAAGAAGTTAGCCTGGCTGCCTATCTGCAAAGAACCTATCATGTCAGATTTGCCCAAGGTCTGCGCCGGAACTGTAGTCAATGCCTCCAAAGCTTTTGTTTTGGGAAGTCCGTATTCGATGGCCTTCATCAATTTCTCTTTTAGCTTTGCCGGAGATTTCAGATCGTGCAAGGTAAACGAGAATGTTACTCCGTTTTCAGCCAAAATTTTGGCATTTGCCGGTGCTTGATTCCAATGACGCATATCTGCCAACGAAATATATGCGGCCGCATACGGATTCGAAACATCGTAGGCATCAGGGAAGTTCAGAGGTAAAATCATTTTTGCAGCTGTTGCCTTGATATCAGCTATGGTTTCGTATTCGTCACCTCCGCCAACAACTACATATTGAATTCCGAATTTATCGCCGATTCCATCTGCGCGAAGCACATTGCCTTTGTTACCGCCTTCAATAATTTGAACGAGGCTTTTGTTTTCATTAAGGGCTTCTAACGAGCGATCTTTGGTATCTATGTTTCCTTTGGCATACCAATCAGCGTCGTAGTACATTTGACGCAACAAGGCCATTGAACCCATCAGTGAAGTCGGATACGATTGCGCTTTCGCGATGCTCTTTTTAAAGGAAAAATACTGACCAGATCGGTCGTCTAGAATTCTATCGGCGTCATTGCCACTTCCGTTCAAAGCGACCAAAACTCCCGTTCCCCTTGCGATGCCATCTTTGATATGGGAGTTCACGACACCGAAGCCGGCTTCGCGGAGCTCCTTTGCTTTTTTATCATCGTATTTGAACTTTGCTACCGCATCATTCTCGGGCATGACATGATCGTTCCAATAAAACCCGTCACGTGTGGGCTCGTATTGATCAGATCTGCCTGAAGTCTTTAGCTTTTCAGGCTTAGCCACCCCAAAATCGGAATAGATATCGATAAAGGAAGGATAAACCGATTTACCGGTCAGGTCTACCTGAACGGTATTCTTCGGAAGTGTCACCGTTTTGCCGACCTGTATTACTTTTCCGTTCTGAATAAGTAGCGTTCCTCCTTCGATGATTTGAGTCGGAGTGACGTAAATTTTAGCGTTCGTAAATGCCGTGTAATTGTTGTTCTTTGCCTTTACGCCATCGTTTTTCGGAAAGTAATCTTGTGCGGACAAGGTTGCGCAGCACGCTAAAATCGAAAGTGCTAATAGTCTCATTTTCATAAGGATCGGTTTATTTTGATTAGCCGTTTTAAATGTATGGAAAGCGAACGGTATTATAAAATAAAGTTTGGGGTGTTTTCAGTAAGCGGTAAGCAGTAAGCAGTAAACGGTTGGCGGTTGCAGTCGATGACGGATAGTAATGAATAATCGATAATTTTGCACTTGAACTTGCACTTAAAGCGGATGCTTCTTGTGATAATTTACCAATAACGCAACCACCTTGCTATAACTTTGAATGCCGTCAGCTTGGTTGTTCGCTTTTAAGAAGGAATTGAATACGGACTTGAAAACAGGCTCCAAAAGATTTTCATGGGCTGCCCAAAAATCGGATACTTCTTGATAATTTTTAAGTACCCCCGAGTTTAATTGCGCATGCAATTTATTAAAAACGGCCTCATCGCTTCTTTGTATTTCGTTTAGGCAATACCCCAACATATAAGTATAGGCCGAATACCGAAAATAAATATCTTCATGGTTGGCTGCTGCCAGGTACCCGATAAAATTGGTTTCATTTTCGGCGGAATATCCGATTTGATGCCCTATTTCATGACTGCTGACAAACGGATAACGAAACTTGGGAATCTTCCCGTTTACCTGCGCTTCGTTCGTAAACGGATTTAAATATCCGCCATAGCCCATATAACTTAGGCCCGTGCTGAACAATGATTTTTTGACACTTGGTTGTTTGTATTTCCATTCGGGAAAGGTCTTTTCTAGATTTTGGTAGCCACCTTTGGCCAATTTAAAAATCTGATCTTTCGAATACGGAATGTCAACGATCTGCGCGGTATCAGAAGTTATTTGAAAATGGATTTCATTAGTCTTATCGATTAATTCTTTGGTCAACTTTATCAATTCTGGTCTTGTATAGGATATCTCGATTCCCAAATGCTTGTTTAGAGGTTGTCTGTAGTAATTCAACCCCCACAGAAGATGAAAAGTAAAGTAGGCTACGGAGAGCACAAAGACTACATCGCGAACAAACGATAAAAAGTTGTGCCGAATATTTTTTCTGTTCAGCACCAAATAACGGATGGCCAAAAAAATAAGTGTGGCATAAAGTATATCACCAACTGAAAAGGGAAGCCACCCAAAAAGCGCTCTAAAGGCTTTGCTGATTACAGGATATATCCCATTACTGTAATATTTCTCTATCCATTCGGGATTGCTGCCTAACCATTTAACTAAAATAACCTGAGGTATAATTGAAATGGCAATTACATTTTTCAACGAAAACTTCATAGTTTCAAATGTAATCAATTATCGCAGCTGGAATTAAAGCCAAGGTCGCTTAAAGCATCCTTTTAACTTGGAATTAACCAATGAAACGACTTCAATAAAAAAGGAGTTTGTGAAACAAGCCACTTTTAAAGCATTTAGATTTCTTGTTATTGTGCAATACCGGTAATTTCTAAATCAAAAATCATATCTGAATTTGGCGGAATGGGCCCTGAACCCTGCGCCCCATATCCTAAATGCGGTGGAATGAAAACTCGGATTTTGTCACCAACCTTCATGGTCAGCAACGCCTCTTTGAACCCGGCGACCAATCTTGCATCAGGGCTATATTCCATTGACATGGGCTCGTATCCGCCACGAGCATTGTGATCTGAGTCATAAACCCCATATTTAGTAGCAACTTCTGCGTAATTGCTATCGAACAAAGCACCATTGGTCAAGTAACCTGCATAGTATACCAGGACTTTTTGGCCCACTTTAGGTTTTTCACCGTCCCCTGATTTTAGAAATAGTATTTTAAGTCCGGAGGATAATTCTTCTGCCTTGGTCTTTTGATCGACAATTTCGGCCACTAAATCAGCTTTTGTTTTTTTCAGTGCCGCCAATTTTGCCTCTTCATCGGCAAAGTATTTAGTCATGACCTGTACCGCATCGAATTTCTTGGCTTCCTTACCGTTGCGAATAACAGAGACGGTATTCATTTTTACGGGATCTATCGGTTTGTCACCAGGCTGTGCGGTTTTTACATTGGCGATAGAGTCGACGACCTCCATTCCCTGGATTACTTCCCCGAAAACAGTATGACAGGCGACCCTTGGGTTTTTACATTGTTTGCGAAAACCGTTTTCATAGCCATCTAGAAAAGGAGTAGCCTTATGGGTAATAAAGAACTGACTTCCGTTGGTTTGAAATCCTGAGTTTGCCATCGAGAGAATTCCTTTTTTATCATGGTGCAAAGAGTCGGTCAATTCATCTGCAAATTTATATCCGGGACTACCTGTTCCTGCTCCTGTTGGATCTCCTCCTTGAATCATGAAATCTTTAATGACCCTATGAAAAATCACCCCATCGTAGTATTTTTTACCTTTGAATTCTTCACTCACAAACGGACTTGTGCCTTCTGCAAGAGATACAAAATTGGCCACCGTAACCGGGGTTTGCCCATGTTCGAGCTTCACGATGATATCGCCTTTGTTCGTCTGAATATCCGCGAACAACCCATCGCCAAGATCGGCGTATTGGCTTTTGCAACTTGTTAAAAATATCGCTATTGTAGCAATGAATAAATACGTTTTCTTCATTTGTAGAATCTTTGGTTTATTTTTTAGTAATCAGTGCGATTTATATCAAAAAAACAATTTTTCTAACATCTAACATCTAACATCTAACATCTAACATCTAACATCTAACATCTAACATCTAACATCTAATCTAACATCTAACATCTAACATCTAACATCTAACATCTACCAAATACTGTCTTGTTGCCGTTCTATTTTTAAAACGGATAAAGTCGATTTTAGTGCAAGGTTAATTCCGATTTTGTCATTGTCGCCGTGATAACCGTATGCCAATGAGGAGGGAAACAGAAAGGTTGCAGTTTCATTCTCTTTCATAAGCTTCACGCCGTCGCGAAGGCCTTGAAACAATTCTTGTTTATCCACTTTATATTTTATGATTCCGATATCCTCCATGGAATAAATGGTGTCATTTTGCAAAGTGAGAATGTTGTAAGTCATGGTCACTAAGTCATCCGGATGTGCCGTATAATCGTCACCCCCGTTTTTCTGCAAAAAATAATACCATGAACCGCTTGCGTTATTTTGGTAAACATTTGCCGTGTCATTGGCTATGATTTCTTGAATCGATTTTTCTTCTTGCTCTAATAATTGCCTACTACGTTCTGCCGATTCTTTGTAAAAACTGGCCGATTTCACCTTGACCGGTCTTCTTGGTTCTGGGCCGCCGCAGTTCGCAAAGATCACTATGAGAAGAATAGAAACTATATTTCTCATGCCTATACTCGTACCACATGAAAACCCGAATTTTTAGAAGCGTCTTTTTGTCTCTAACGGCGTTAAAATTTTTAACCGTAGCTACGGCTATGCTTAATAATTTTGCCTTGTTAGAAACTAAAATACGCATCCTAAATTCTCCGATTTTTCATGTGTTATGAGTATAATTCATTTTTATAATCCTCTAAAAGTTTGGCAAACTTGTTTACCGTTCTTTCCATCGATAAATCACTCTTTCCACCGGCGGCATTGTCGTGCCCACCGCCTTCAAAATATTTTCTCGCAAATTGGTTCACGGAAAAATTTTGGACCGACCGGAAGGATATTTTGATAATTCCCTCTTCCTCGTTTTCGATAAAAATCACGGCAAATTTAATTCCACTTAAAGTCAATCCGTAATTCACAAAACCCTCTGTGTCGCCTTTTTGGTAATTGCATG
>QIJL01000179.1 GCA_003232435.1 Flavobacteriales bacterium
ATATGTGGTTTCTGTTGACGTCGATTATTCCCTAGCCGGCACATTCCAGTTGCTTTTCGATACCGGAGATGATTTCAATCCCGCACAACAAATAAATGTTGAAGTGGAGAAGGGGCTTAATTCTTTGGAACTTCCGTTTGAATTGAAAGAAGACGGGCAACTGAAATTTTTGCGATTGGACTTTGGGGATGACGTACAACTTTCAGAAGTCCGTTTAAAATCCTTATCCCTATTCTCAAAAGGAAAAATTCTCTTTGATCTAGGTGAAAAGGAAATCACAAAGAAAGTTAGATTGATTCAAGGTGTTGAGCATGTCGATAATGCCGCCGTTTTTAAACTTGATGCCTCAAGATCGCCATTCGACCCCTATATTGTTTTTAGTCCAATCAACGAACTGATTTACCCCCTGTGGCAGCGAATATTGTTGTTGATCGCGCCTTGGCTGCTCTTGTTCTTTTTTCCTTTTCTAAGTTGGGTTCGCGAGCGATTTGAGAAAAAGGAACTTGTCCTTTTTCTTACCGCGCTTTTTATAGCTTCTATTCCATTAAAGATCGCTTGGGTCACTTTTAGTGCTCTATTATTGTTGGCTTATTCACTTTTCGTGTTCGTGAAAAAAAAGGAAATTAATTTCTCCTTGGACCGGTTGGCCATTTTGGGCCTATTTCTGGTTCCCTTGCTTTTTATCGGTCAGGGCGAATTCTCGAACCTAGCTGTTCCATTGGGTTTTGTAATCTTTCCGGTAATCTGTTCAATACTTGATTTCTCTCCCCACTATGACGAAATCAAAAAAATACACACAAGGGTATTTTTTGTACTGATGTCGATTACCATTGTGAGTTGGGTATTGTTGATGGGCTATAGCGGTTATTTTTACAACCTTGGTCTTTCAAATTATTTTGGGGATATCAAAGCAAATGCCCACCTGGTAATGGACTGGCTGTATTATCCGCACACTACGTTTCTTTCCTTTTTCATTTTAATAGGCGGAATATTCTGTTTGGACCTTTTTAAGCGACAAAAGATCGACAATGTTTTGCAATTATGGCATTGCTTATCTTAGGAAGCCGATTTGCCTGGGCTTTGGCCCTTTTATTGCCTTTACTGTATTTCATTCCCGTTCATCATTTAAAAAGGATTTTAATTCCGTTTTGGGCAGCCCTATTTGCGGGAACCGTATATTTTATTGACAAGTTGGATCTGTTACGAGCAGAACTTTGGCAATTATCTTTTTCCGGGATAAAGAAAAAGCCGTTGTTCGGTCATGGAACGGGAAATTCCGATTTGGTCTTGCCCGATCAATTGCTTATCAAGAAAAACGGAGCTGACGCTGTTATTGGCATAAATCATTCGCACAACCAATTTTTAACGTCTTTACTTGAAAACGGATTATTGGGCACTATGCTTTTTACGGCACTTATGCTTTTTATCTTTTACCACTTTGTCAAACAAAACGATAAGACCATGATACTGGTCACTTTTGCCATCTTACTTTTAATGGTTGTGGAATCTCCATTTATGACCGCAACGCCATTGTATCTGTTCAGCTTTTTGTTGTGCTGCTTTATGGGTTTTTCAAAAAAGGAAGCCTAACAAATAACCTCTGCTACCGCCAGTTTGCAACTGGTGGCCGCACAGTAAAGAAAACTTTGTCTAACCCAAAAAGCCGATGTCGTCAATCTCCAAAACGGTATGATCTTCGGCAAAATTTCTTGCACTGCTATATTTCCATTCTGTTGGCTCGTTCACAAAACCGGACTCGACCGGGTTATTGTGAATATAATCGATTTTTTGTTTTATCACTTTCGTGCTCCATAATTCAACCGGTTTGTTATGGTGCTGCCAAAATTGATACTTCGACACATTGCCCTTTTTCTTACCCGCCCTTTCGAACATCCATATTAGCCACTCCCTTCTGCTCTCTTGCGGATTTTCTTCTATGGCCTTCAATAGTTGCTTTGACGTATATTTTTTGAAATCGCGCATAACACCTGAAGGATCCTCATTGGCCGACCGAAATATAAAATGCACATGGCTCGGCATAAAACAGTAGGCATACACCTCCATGCCTTTTTCCTTTCTGCAATATGCAACACTTTTCTCAAGGATGCCAAAATATTTTTGTCTGGTAAATACGTCGATCCAATAGACGGTGGCAAACGAAACAAAGTAAGCACCCACCTTGTTGTGAAACTTGTAGTTTCTGCTCATGAACTAAAAATACAAAAGCTACGACTTAATGCCATAGCTTTTTTGTTTCAATGTTTATTGCTTATTCATACCGGCCACCAGTTGCAAACTGGCGGTAGCGGGGTTTTTCTTCGGACTGAAGTAACTAATCAGCATGTAACTGTTCAGCCAAGAGTCATTTCGGCTGAACAGTTACATCAGCATCAAGTTATAGAGTCAACCTCTTGAGTATCGGAACGAAAATTTAAACGCAAGGAGCGCGCAAGGAAAATTGCAAGGTTCGCAAAGTATTTAAAACCAATATAATATGACTTTGCGAACCTTGAGTAAATCTTGGCGAACTTTGCGTTTAAATTCAACGGCAAGTTGATTTTCAATATTTTAACTTTCCCCCCCAACACTGATTAGTTAAGGATTGAATTCAGGCAACCATTTATCGGCATACATGCCATAAACGATTCCGATTTCGTTTTCGAAAACATATCGTTCGTCCTTTCCGGTATCGAAATTTACATGGTATGCGTAAACACGAATATTATTTTCGCGGCATTTTTTTAGGAAATCCTTTTTGTTGGGAATATTTCTTCGGGAAAGTCCAACATGACTGATTTTGTTATCGATCAAATAGGAAACAACATCACCTTCGATTTCACTAATGGCCTTTTCAGACAGCAAAGGCGAGATATCATTTTGTAAAGCCTCCGCTACGGCGTTCAAACTAAAGAGTTCCATGACCAGACGGCTTTTGTCGACAAATTGTTTGGCAAATTCCTTTGGTGCATTGATCTTATCAGTGACGAGTATGGCATCGGAGTGCCCTGAAAACCATCGGTTGATCGCAGACATATTCAAAGTAGTGTATTTACTTCTTATTTTATGTTTCTTGAATTCTGACAATGCCACGGGAACCTCCCCTTGATAATTCGTTTCTTTTTTCCAGTAGTTCCAATCGTGAGTGGCCACGAATTGCCCGTCCGTTGTTTCGGAAATATCGAGTTCGAACAATCGAAAGCCCTGCGCATAATTGTAATTCAAGGCCTCCAGAGAGTTGGTATATTTCAAACCGTCGATTTCACCACCTGCGTGGGCAATGTAACGATCGATTTGGGATTCAAAAGTGATTTTAGGTTCAGAAAAATAGAGCTTTCCATTTTTCACATCGGTAGGATATGTCAACTGCAACATAACCGACACATCATCGACCTGTTCGACTTTCGTGCCCTTGAAATTATTCATGATGTAAGCCTGTCTGCCTTTTAGCTTGCTTAATTTTTCAAGGGCCATTCCCTTTAGTTCGCCTTTGAATTTTTCAAGGGCCCCTGTCGCGGAATCGTGGGCAAGAATTAGATATGGGGTTTTATCTTCATCCAAATTTTTTAAAGCCGCAATGAGTTGCCCGGTATCGGTTTCGCTACCATAAGTATCGAAAGTTCTATAATCGGGCTGCCTTTGGCTGTTTATCGCTACTAAGGTCAGACCCCGCGATGTTGGAATTGTTTTGCCATCAATTGAAAGAACGCTTCCTTTTTTGGCATTCCAACTATTGCTTTCCAGCAAGATGCTTCCTGTTTTTGCCTCGATTGCTCCATCTAATTTCAAATCGGTCAGTAACCTGATTTCTTTGCCACTGATTAAAATTTTATTTCCATCTTTTTTCAATAGACCCATCTCATTTTTATCCTTTAGGGAAGCATGAATGTTCCCATTTGACCAAAAAACATCAAGATAATAAGGAGTAGTTGTTTTTGGCCGGGCCTTAGAGAAATCGAAGGCAAGATCTTCAATAGGCCGAATGTTTTTGTCAAGCATGATACGATGCCCGAATCCTTGATTATGCAAAGGAGCGGAGACCAGTACGATTCCGTCATGATTTTTGACCGCGAAGTTTTCTCTTTTTTCATCGAGTTCGATGACCATGCCTTGGCTCAAATTCAGCGTGGTCAGGGCGGCATCATTTAGTTGCAAAATCCTTTTCGCGTTTTTCCTGAGAAAAGCTTGAGTATCATCCCCAGAAATAAAGTCCGTTAAGAATTTGGCGTTATGCTTCACTTCGGCACCCTGTAAGATCAACTTTGGAATATCGATTTGGCTAATATTTGCCTGACCTGATTCTCCCAACTTATTTGGGTCCGCATTGGTCAACAGATATAATGATCGTTCATTGAAATCTTCTACTACCCTTGATTTTCGTCCCATTAGCAAATGATCGGGATAAATAAAGAAGACTACGTTCTCCATCATATTTTCCCTGGTAAGAAAATCGACAAGATCGCCCACGAAATAATCGGTTGCCGAGACCATTAGCTCCAACCTGCTCTTTTGTGGCGATAAAAGGCTATCGATCCGTTTATCGGGCACCCCATTCGGAAAGTGAGTGCCTATCGTAGACAAGAAAAAAGCGAAAGGCTCATCGGAACCTTTTTTTAGCAGCAACTCTTTTTTAAATTCATTGAACAGGTCCATGTCTTGAATTCCCCAAGCCACCGATTCGTATTTTGTGGCGAAATCTTTTTCCGACTTTACGGTAAAGCCATGTGTTTTCAGCATATCGTCGATGCCCGAGTATTCTTTTTTCCCGATAAAATATTGCATATCGTATCCTGCCTTTTTAAGAACATCAGGTAGGGTCGTCAACTTATTTTCATGACTACTTTGAAAAACACTGTTGCCATGGGTACTGAAATACGCAGGCACACCTGTAAGGGCGATATACATCGAGGCGGAAGTCCATGCACCTGCCGGAGCCTGTTCCATGTTCAATAATGTATACTTTTGTGATAGTCCGGTCAAATTAGGTGTGAGGTGCTTTAGTTTTTCGCCTAGATATCCTTTTTCCAATGATTCCAAGGACAAAACAATTATGTTCTTGCCCTTAGAGGCTTTGATTTGGTTTTTTCCGACGTAGACCTCTTTGTCTATTTGTAAGGATGATAATGCATCAGAGAAGGAAGCATCGCCGGCAAACTTCAATTGCAAAGTGCTGAACGCGTTGTTGAGAATTCCACCACCGAAGCTCATAAGTATGAGCCCTGTCAATAACGTGCCGACCAGAATCATTTTCTTTTGTATTCCTTGCCGAACGAGTTTTCCGAAATAATGGATCAGAAAAGTGGTCAACGCCAAAACCAGAGCAAGTATAATACCTTCTTTGCCAAAGAAGTCGGCAACTGAAAGCACATCTTTTATATTGAAATTCTCATAGAAACGATAGTCCGCGATTTCTCCCGTTAACAGTACCGAACTCAATTGAACCGCAAACATCAAGGCAAGAAAAAAAGAGATGATCAGGGATACTGTTTTGCTCTTGATGGGCAATAGTGAGCGAATGACCACCAGAGCCAATAAAAGAACCGCTAATTGAACCACTTGCATAGATAGCAGATAAATATGGTTGCAAATATACTCGTGCCAAATGGAAATTCGGGAGAATCAAGGCAGGGATTTTTTCTCATACCAGGGCAGGGCGGAGCGTTAAGAAAATGTCTTGCAGACATTTTTAGCGAACGAGCCAGCTGGCGCATTGGCAAAGCATCCGCCTATGGCGGACGGTTAAAAATTTTAACGAAGCATAAAGTAAAAAGGGCGAAAAATTAGCTGCCTTTTTTATGAATCATTACACTAGGGAGGGGGCGGCTACTGGGGTAAACTTCCCAAAACTCTTTAATCTGTGAAAATTTGTGGGTTTACCCAACTTTATTTTTCGATATGCGTATTGTTCGAATTCGCTACTTTTGAAAAACAAAACCAATTCACGACCTCAAGAATACCGACATGAACAATATTCTAATTACGGGCGGCGCCGGATTTATCGGTTCGAACCTCGCTTTGAAACTGATCGAGAAGGGATATCGGGTGACCGTTTTGGATAATCTTTCCGAACAGATCCATGGCGAAAACCCTGAAAAATCATCTCCCTTGTACAATTCGATAAAAGACAAAGTTACTTTTATCAAAGGAACGGTTACCGATGAAGGCGATTGGAAAAAAGTGCTTAATGGGCAAGATGCGATTGTACATTATGCAGCCGAAACAGGCACTGGCCAATCGATGTACGAGCTTAGAAAATATACCGAAGTCAACATTCAGGGCACGGCCATAATGCTGGATCTTTTGGTAAATACACCCAACCAGGTCAAAAAAGTTGTCATAGCCTCTTCACGATCTATTTATGGCGAGGGAAAATACAAAAGCCGAGAATTGGGTTTTGTGTACCCTGAACATCGGCAAGGTTCCGATATGGACAAGAATGATTTTGATGTCAAGTATCCGAATTCGTCCGAGTTGGAATTGGTCGCCACTGATGAAGAATCGAAAATCCATCCATCCTCGGTCTATGGTATTACAAAGCAGAACCAAGAACAAATGGTAATGACGGTTTGCCCAACGGTGGGCATTGCCCCAGTGGCGTTTCGATATCAGAACGTTTATGGCCCAGGGCAGTCGCTTTCTAATCCGTATACGGGAATTTTATCCATTTTCTCTACCCAGATCAAAAATGGAAACGGGATCAATATTTTCGAGGATGGAAAGGAAACCAGGGATTTCGTCTTTATCGATGACATCGTTGATGCAACTATTCTCGGTCTTGAAAAAGAGGAAGCCAACGGCGAAATATTCAATGTAGGCACAGGGGTCGCGACCGATGTGGTCACTGTTGCGCAGACCCTCATCAGCAATTACGGGTTTGATACCCCGATGACCATTACCGGAAATTATCGATTGGGAGATATTCGTCACAATTACGCCGACCTTACCAAAATCAATAATAAACTGGGTTTCACGCCAAAGGTTGATTTTGAAGAAGGCATCAGGCGTTTTACCAACTGGGTAAACACCCAAGAAGTAAAGAAGGACAATTACGAAAAGTCCATTGCGGAAATGAAGGAAAAGGGAATGTACAAGTAAGAGACTGCTTTGAAATATGTCAATTATTTTTTCCTGCCCGTCCGGTCAGGCGGGTATGCTCCTTTTTGCGAAGCCAACGCCCCATCTGGCTCCTTATCAAAGGCCAAATCGTTGGCCTTTTCATTCGGCCCTGTTAAAATTTTGAACCATAGACCCTGCTATGCTTATCCGCCGGCTGGCGGATGCCTCATATTGCACGAAAAATGACCTATAAAAACTCTAATCACAAATTTCAAAGCAGTCTCTTGATGGACCGATTTGCCGACTCTCTTCTCATAATTATCGTAGTCTATAAAAGACCACTTGAAGATTGCGAGTCGTTTCAATCGGTGTTAGGGATGCGAAGTGGAATTTCAAATTTGAATGTCTTCATTTACGATAATTCGCCCACTTCGCAGCAGATAGAGAACTACGAAGGCCTGACGATAACCTATTTTCACGACGCGCAAAATTCCGGGGTCAGCAAAGCGTACAATGCCGGTGTCGAACATGCGAATAAAGGTCAAAAAGAATGGGTAATGTTATTGGACCAAGACACTGGTCTTCCCAATTCAATATTGGAGAAGTACGATCAGGCGATAACGACATATTCGGATATAAATTTATTCGTACCTGTTTTGAAATTGAAAAACGGTAGAATATTCTCTCCGAGTCGTTATCGATTTAAAAGAGGCTTTTATATTGGCGGAATAAAATCTGGGACACATTCTCTTTTCAAGTATGCTCCGGTAAATAGTGGAATGATGGTCAGGGTCGAGACTTTTCTAAAAGTTGGCGGATATAATGAAAAGGTCAAACTTGATTTTGCCGATTTTCAATTTGTCGAGCGGTTTCGAAAATTGTATGTGGAGTTCTTTGTTCTAGATGTAGAATGCGAACAAGACTTCTCTGATGACGATAGTTCCTTCCAAAGCCAGTCGGTTCGTTTCAAATATTATTGCGAAGGTGCAAAAAACGTGGAAAATAAAAGTCTTTGGGATTGGTTGCAATACAATATGGTAGTCTTTATTCGAGCCGTTCGTCTGACTTTACGATTTGGCAAACTAGGTTTTATTGGAAGCTACTTTAAAAATTTCCTATTCGAATCAAAAGCCCAGAACTAGCGACACGTGCATATTTGTCTTAAGTTTGTATCGAATACCAATACCAAATGAAGATCTCAGTTTGTATGGCCACTTACAATGGGGAGCAATACCTTCGGCCGCAACTAGACTCCATTTTAAAGCAGTTATCCGAAGAAGACGAACTCATAATTTCTGATGACGGCTCAACCGATGGCACTTTGGATATTATTGAATCCTATCGAGATCGGCGTATCAAGCTTTTGCATTCCACTCATAAAAATTTGATTTTTAATTTTGAAAATGCACTGGAGCAGGCCAGTGGAGAAGTCATATTTTTATCAGACCAAGATGATATCTGGTTCGATGAAAAAGTAGGGAAATACAAAGAGTATTTAAAAGAAAATTCATTGGTATTTTCTAATGCAGCTATGTTCCATGGCGACGATTTCGACGATTTCGAGCTTTTTTATAAGGATTCAAAGAAGAAAACAGGCATTTTAAACAACTTGATCAAAGTAAAATTCTTAGGGGCCACTTTGGCATTCAAAAAAGAAGTCTTGAATAGGGCCTTGCCTTTTCCGAAAAACATTCCGATGCACGATATTTGGATCGGCCTTGTCGCTGAAACCATGGGAACTGCCCACTATATCGATCAACCGTTGATTTATTATCGCAGACATGAAAACGCTGTTTCGACAACGGGCGCAAGAAGTGATAATTCACTTTTCAAAAAATTGAAGATCAGAACGAACCTGACCTTTGGTCTTATCAAAAGACTCTTGAGAACCTCGAACAAAACCAACGGTTAAGAAATGCTATTCAATTCCTTTAGCTTCCTTTATTTCTTTCCGATCGTTGTCACGCTCTATTTCGTTTTTCCAAGGAAGATACGATGGTTCTGGTTGTTGATTACCAGCTATTTTTTCTATATGAGCTGGAATCCGAAATATGCCTTGTTGATCTTGACCTCAACGATTATTACTTATTTAAGCGGAATCTATATTGAAAAAGCGAATAAGCGGGGCAGCGGAAATAAAAAGATATTCGTGGCCTTGAGTTTTATCTCGAACCTGGCGATTCTCATAGGGTTCAAATATTTTAATTTCATCAATGAGAATTTTGCATTGCTGTTTGAAAAAATTGGTCTCGACTGGTCCGTTTCGAATTTGAACATCCTATTGCCGGTCGGAATTTCCTTCTATACATTTCAAGCGCTAAGTTATACCATGGATGTTTATCGTGGCAAAATAGGCGCGACGCACCATTTTGGAAAATACGCGCTGTTCGTTTCATTCTTCCCACAATTAGTGGCCGGGCCGATTGAAAAATCAGCGAACCTATTGCCGCAATTCGATCGGGCGAACAAATTCGATTATGATCGAATAAAGGATGGCTTGATCCTTATGGCTTGGGGGTTTTTCAAAAAAATGGTCATCGCGGATCGGTTGGCCATTCTGGTAAATACCGTTTATGCAAACCCAACGAGCTATTCCGGATTTGAGCTGATAATCGCCACTTTGTTTTTTGCAGTTCAGATTTTATGCGATTTCTCGGGTTATACCGATATCGCCATCGGTGCGGCGAAAGTTCTTGGGTTTGATCTGATGAAAAACTTTGATCGGCCGTATTTTTCAAAATCCATTCCTGAGTTTTGGAGAAGATGGCACATTTCATTGGGGGGTTGGTTTCGCGACTATTTATATTTTCCATTAGGTGGAAGCCGCGTTTCAACTTTTAAAAAGTACAGAAACATCATGATCGTTTTCTTGGTAAGCGGTATATGGCATGGAGCCAGCTGGAACTTTTTGATATGGGGTTTCCTACATGGGATCTATCAGATAATCGATTTGGCAATAACCCCTCAGGTCAATAAAATAAACGCTTCGCTGAAAATCAATACGAGTTCGCTCATCCATAAATTGTATAAGGTGATATTGACTTTTTCCCTTGTTACAATTGCGTGGGTTTTTTTCAGGGCCAATACCTTTGCAGATGCGATTTATATAATTCAGAATTCGTTTGTGTTCAATCCCGAAGTGGTTATTAGCGGGGATATATATAAACTTGGTTTGCCATGGCGCGAATTTAAAATCGTCGTGGTTGCCATGCTGGTGCTTTTTGGCGCAAATTTGCTTGAAAGAAAATATCATCTGTTGGATTTTTTACGAAAGCAACATTTGATAATTAGGTGGGCTTTTTACATCGTTCTGGTATTGTATGTGCTATTTTACGGAGTATATGGCAGTGATGAGAAAGCGGCGTTCATTTATTTTCAATTCTAGGCTGAAGAAATGGTTTTAAAACTTCTTATTCGAATTGTGATTTTGGCAGGGGCAATCTTGTTGATATGCTATTCGGCCCTGTATCTAAATCCCGATTATAAGAAAGAATACGTTGCGGGAATAATTCCAAAATTGAATAAACTCAAAGATGTAGAGATAAAAAAAATAGTAATCATAGGAGGAAGCAATGCGAGCTTCGGCATAGATACCGAATTGATGGAGCGGCGACTGGGCGTACCGGTGGTCAATATGGCCTTGCATGGTGGAATCCCTGTCAAGTATCTGCTAGAACAGGTCAAGCCCTATATGAACAAAGGGGATGTTCTTGTTTTTTCGAAAGAATATGAAGGTTTGCGTGACCGGGATTGGAATACGCTCAACGGCACCGAAATCTCTAAGGTTGCGACCTACGACCCTTCACAGGTCCGAGTCTTGCTCAGTGATCGAACCATGTTTGAAACGACGGTATCGAATGTTTTCAAAACGATAAAGAAATATATCGATTTACACCCTATTGAGGGCCGAAAAGAAATAACCTCGGTCTATGATGCCAGGGCGTTTAAAAAAGATAATTTAAGGCCTGAGTTCATAGATGGGAATTATAAGTTGGAAGTCAAACAGCACGAATTGAAGAAGCTAGAGGAAAATTCCGTAGTACTTAAGGGTTTAAAAGAGTATAAAAATTATTTTGATCGCAAGGAAGTTCAATTTTACCTGACACCCCCTGTTATTATTAAGGGATACTTTGAGGAAGATAAAATTTTACCTTTTTGGTATTTTTTCTCGGAACGAACGGGAATACCAATGCTAAATAACAATAAGAAATATTCCCTTGAAAAAAAGTACTTTTTTAATTCGCACTATCATCCTAACTATAATGGAAGAAAAATTAGAACGGAATCTTTAATCGAAGACCTTGTTGCCAAAGGAGTGGTGGCCGAAGGTCCACGGATAGTTGATAAGAAGATAGTCGTCGGCCAGAAAGAGATGCTCAGCAAGGCCAATTTAGAATCTTTTACAGAACCACATAATTTTGAAATCATCAAAAGGGAACAAAGCCAAATACATGTCAAACAATCGGGAAACCTCGATCATAACTATTTTAGAATACGTTTTGAAAATATAGATTATACCGGTTATCATTTTTACTTGCATTTAGAATGTGATCGCAATGTAATTGAGAATATAAAGTTCAGGGGCACAGGTAAATTGGTTGATTTTGACACAATTATAGATTTGGGAAATAATAATTATGGATTGTGGAAAAGGGCGAATAAAGTACTTTACAAAAACAACAATTCTTATATGGGCATTTCGTTTCCAAATACCCAAGAATTGTTGGATAAAGAGCTTATTGTCAAAGAGGTCGGAGTGTTTGAAAATGTCGGAAAAGATGATTTGATCGTCGATCGATTCCTGTTACCAAATACAGATGGCAAAACTTTGTTTTTTGAAGTTTTATCGGAAAGCAATAATATCGGTTTGACAGAAATAATTGAATCTACTGATAATACAAAATCCGTAGATCTAGAAACTAATAAACTCTATAGAATCCATATATTCAAGGACAAGGCGCTTTTTGAAGACTTTTATAGTGGAAAGACCATTTTCGAAACAAAGAACAAAGTTGTTTTTAAAAGTTTACCTAACACTGTTCTAAGAATTTACAACTAGAAGTTTAATGAATCGCCGATGGAATGAAATCACAATGACCCTGAAAAATTTCTTTAATGACAAAAAAATCCTACTCTTCTCCCCCCAATTTTTTGGGTACGGCGAAGCTATCGCAAATAAGATACGGGCCTATGGTGCAGAGGTAGATTACTTTGACGAACGACCGGGCAATGATTTTACGACAAAGGCCCTGATACGTATCGATAAGTCGCTATTGACTAGCAAAATTCATAAGTATTATAAAAAGATAATTGGCTCCCTGCAAAAAGACCATTATGATTTTGTGCTATTTCTGAATTTGGAGGCTATTTCAGAAAAAGACCTTCTGAAGTTGAAGAAAAGCCAGCCCAAGGCAACTTTTATCATGTACATGTGGGATTCGGTCAAAAACAAAAAA
>QIJL01000516.1 GCA_003232435.1 Flavobacteriales bacterium
CCTGAATAGGTGGCACAATCAAATGTTAACGGAAACACCACGTTCATGTTCAGGGTATTGCTCACGGGCAGATCTGTAGTCGTGTAAACAATGGTATTGGCATCGACCTGGGTATATCCGGTAGGAGTGCCATCCAAAGAAATACCGTTCGGCACGTTAAGGGTAACCGTCCAAGATGAACCGGGATCATTCGAGAAAAGACGTGTGCCGTTACAATATGGCAGTGCGTTACCTGCGGCAGTCAAACTCCCCTGTACGCTAATGTCAAAACTTTGGCCATCAAAAATATCGGTTGGCGCATTGGTGTTCACTGGATTCCTCCTCAAATATGAATATTGCGAGAAATCGCGATCGCCCGCTGCGAAATCCGAACATTGGTTTTGTGCATAAGCATCGGTATATAGCCAAGTAGAATCTACATAGGTGGCAGTACCGGTGCCACAAGCGAGGGTTTTGGGCGAAAGCGCAGAATCTATAGAGAGCTGTGTACTGGCCCCGGGCGCAAGGTCATCATAGAAGCCGTCGCCGTCAAGATCTTCCAATCCGCCTGGCCCATCAGGATCCGGTCCCGTAGTAGGAAACTGGGTCTCATCAATAAAGTAAGAACCTGCCCCATAAGATGGCCCCCATTGTGTATTGGCTCTCTGGGGAAGGGTAAGTGGCGGATTCGTACCGAACCTTATGTTGCTTATTGTTTTAGAGGTAAGGCTAGGGTGGTCGTTGCCGAATAGTCCGTTTTCAGTGTCCGTTGTTATTACTGAAGAGGTCCAACCATGGCCGACGTTGATTCGCACCCCGTAGGCTATCGCCGTAGGGGCGTCATTACTGATCGTTACCATATGTGTTGTGGCACTGCAAAAGTCATCATTTGTGCCCGTGATCCGCGTGACGTTTATTATGGGCGCCTGCGGGTTCAAGACGATATCGGCGCTAACAGGTGCAGGAACTTGGCAAATTTCAGATGGGCTACATCCCCAGCTAGGCTGGTGTCCGATATTGGTCTCGTTACACCCAAGAACATCAAAATTCTCCTCAAAAAACACGGTCTCATTTTCAAAGTCCCCATCACCGTCTCCAATATTTCCCGCAAAGGGCGGTTGGCCCAAATCAATTGTATAGGTATATTCCGTGCCGGAAGGGGTGGTATTCGTCGAACTTGGGACAAGGACATGGCGAGTAGCTGCCAGATCGATAAACGAAAGGCTATAGGCCCCGATATCATTGCCAACAAATACGGTATGTGTATAATCAAGTATGTTTCCGTTACCGGAATTGGATACCTCTAAAGTTCTCGTAAGATTGTCGCCTACATTTGCGGAAACGGAATTGTAGTTGCCGACCGCCAAGTAGGCCCTAAAGAAGTTGTAGGAATTAATGGTAGGGTCATTATCACTTGCCGATTGGCTCCCATTAAGATCGTCATAGGTAATCGTATGGGCATCCTTGAAAAGTCCACCGTTATATGAAAATTGGACTGCGTTACATGAGGCCGTTTTATCGAAATTGAATACAACCCTGTCAGCTACTTGCCAATTGGCATTACCGGGGCGTTCCAATCGAAATACCGGGGCGTTCAAATCAGAGATATCGACTTCGGTCAGTGTAAAATCAGATGATCCCTGTTGTAGTGCTATTACGGCGGTGCCTGCTATGTAAGTTACGCCGACGGGAAGATCGAAGGCGATTTCAAAATTATTGACGGTGTTGTTTTTGGCCAAGACACTTATGTCGGTCAAACCATTGTTCGTCCCTCCACATGGCCCCATACCCTGTGTGTTTACGTCTACTCTAAAACGATTGTTGTTGATTTGAGCACTAAGACTGTTAGCCGACAGAAAGAAGACCCCTGTAAAAATGAACGCACAAAGAGCATTCAATGATTTACCATATCGACACTTTGGTAGGTTATACATAGTAAATATCAACTTGGGCAAGCAAAACTTAACTATTATCCGGGGGAAGCGGATAGCTTTACTTCTAAATTAATATACTGCAAACGTTAAATTTAACACTTGCGGTATGTCAATGTTGATTTTTGTTGTGAAAGGGATGATTTGCGCCATGAACCCAGCAACAAATGTTAGTTCTTACATGTTTGCGGTTAATGAACCCTTATCAAAAGCTATTTAAATAAGGGGTTTCGGAATGACACCCTAAAAGAGGCTAAGTTTTTGAAATGGAAATTTTGTTGTGGTCAGGCAAAGTAAGTCCTTATCGGGATTTGCTAGTGTTAAGTTAAGTGTAAAATGATGGTTAAGGCGAAATTATTTTTTGAATTTTATGAAATGAACTCGTTTAAACTTTTTCAATTGGCTAAAAAATTGCCCTTTTTTCGTCCCGTAGCTATGTGAAGTTTTTTTCATAAAATAAAAACGAACCTGCCTTCCGGCAGGAAAGAACAAGTCTTGGGGCGTCTTTTTATGCTTAACTTAACACTAGAAGAGATATAAAATTAAGGGCAGAGCTCCAATAAACCTATTGGAATTGAAAAACGCCCTTTTGAGGGCGTTTCAACGTATTAATTTTCAAGAAAAAGATTACTCTTTATTTTCTTCCAATTTCTCATCTTCCTTTGAGGCATTCTTGAATTCTTTAATGCCACTTCCGAGTCCTCTCATCAATTCCGGAATTTTTTTCCCTCCGAACAAAAGAAGAACGACCATTACGACAATGGCGATTTGCCAAGGACCAATTACTAAAAAGATATGTGAAGCTATCATAGTCTATAAATTTATGGAAAACAAATGTACAAAAAACTCGACTAAGGTACTACTAGCGAGTTGTTAATGTTAACGTGATAAGAGTATTTTAATTGCCTTACCTCAATAGTATACTTGGTGTGTATGCAAACGGAGATTGTTTTAGCTATTAAAATTTATTAGTGTCCACTAAAAAGACAAAAGACCGCTTCGCTACAAGACATAAGACGTAAGACTTTTTAACTAGCTGTTTTTAAAGGTTTTGCGAAAATTGGATCTGGTCGATACTGCGATTTGATGCAAGGGCTAAAATTCCCGATTCAAATCGTCGCGAGACCAACCTGCCTGCCCTCCTACGGCGGGTAAACCGGCAGGCAGGAATGAACGTAACTTGCATATTATCAATAATTTAGCTGCCTGCCGGTAAGCAGGAAAGAAGTTTATACTATTTTTAATGGACACTAGTGATTAAAATTATAAATTTTGGCGGATTCCACTTGAAATTCAATACATGCATTATCTTTGTCGGGTATGGCAAAAAAGAAGAGGAAAAGAAAGGAAATCAAGAGAAAGCTACTGCATAAGTATCGCTTGGTCATACTGAACGAAAGTACTTTTGAGGAAAAAATTTCTTTTAAGCTTAGCCGTTTGAACGTCTTCGTTACCGGGTCACTTTGTATTATCGGTTTAATAGGCCTTACCACGCTATTGATTGCATTTACCCCCTTGCGGGAGTACATACCGGGCTATTCGTCTACCAGGCTCAAACGAGAGGCAATTGAACTTACTTACAAGACCGATTCCCTGGTACGAACCTTGAATTATACCAATAAGTATTTAGATAATATCAGAATGGTCTTGAAAGGAGATATTGAGAACACGGAATTTAATCGTGATTCGTTATATGAGAAGTTTAAATTAGACCCCTCGGCCTTCGATCTGACACCTATAAAGGAAGATTCGCTGTTGCGTGCGGAGGTAGCCCTTGAAGATAAATACAACCTTTTCGAGGCCACCTCCAGCAGAGGCAGCCTGTCTTTGTTCGCGCCAGTAAGCGGCACCGTAACCCAGGGCTACGACGCGCAGCAAAAGCACTACGCAGTTGATGTAGTCGCTAAGCGTGACACGCCCGTGAAAGCGGTTGCAGACGGCATTGTAATTTTTTCAGAATGGACTGCCGATACTGGTTATGTCATGATTATAGAGCATGACGAGGGCCTTCTAAGTGTATATAAGCACAATGGTTATCTGAACAAGAGCCAAGGCCAGTTGGTACGCTCTGGTGAGGTTGTTGCTTCCGTCGGAAATACGGGTGAACTTACAACAGGCCCCCACCTTCATTTCGAGCTTTGGGATAATGGTGCTCCGGTCAATCCTCAGGATTTCATCGATTTTAATTAAGCCGAAATGTCTTTAAAGTCTTTTGCCGCTAAAGTCTTTGCTAAAAATGTTGCCAAGAAAACGGCGAAATGGGTAAAAGACCCCATTAATACCCAAGACCAAGTCTTAACCGAACTAATTGCAAAGGGGTCACATACAAAATTCGGCAAAGACCATAAGTTCGAAAGGATTAATTCCCATACCGATTTTGTCCAGCATGTTCCTATTCGTGACTATGAAGAGCTCAAGCCTTATGTCGAACAGGTTGTACAAGGGAATGAAAATATTCTTTGGCCAGGAAAACCAGAGTATTTTGCAAAAACTTCAGGAACGACCTCAGGGGTAAAATATATTCCGATTACAAAGGAATCCATCAAATACCAGATCGAGGCATCTCGAAACGCCATACTCAACTATATTCATGAAACGGGGAAGTCGGATTTTGTGGATGGAAAAATGATTTTCCTTCAGGGAAGTCCAGAAATGATTAAAAAAAACGGAATCAAAGTTGGGAGACTATCCGGAATATCGGCGCACTATGTTCCCAATTATCTTCAAAAGAACCGTTTGCCAAGTTGGGAAACGAATTGCATTGAAGATTGGGAGACCAAAGTAAATGCGATCGTCGAAGAAACGATGAACGAGAATATGACCGTTATCGCGGGCATACCTTCATGGGTACAGATGTACTTTGAAAAATTGAACGGAAAGACCAATAAAAAGGTCGGGGAACTGTTCCAAAATTTTCAGCTGTTCATTTACGGAGGAGTAAATTACGGACCTTATAGAGCAAAATTCGAGAACCTGATCGGACGAAAAGTTGATAGTATTGAATTGTTTCCTGCCAGTGAGGGTTTTTTTGCCTATCAAGACTCCCAAAAGGAAAAAGGAATGCTCTTGCTTTTGAACTCAGGAATTTTCTATGAATTTGTAAAGGCCAGTGATTTCTTTGAAAATAACCATGAAAGATTGACTTTGAAAGATGTTGAGCTTGATGTGGATTATGCGATGGTTATTTCAACAAATGCCGGATTATGGGCATACAATCTCGGAGATACCATTCGGTTTGTTTCTTTGAACCCCTATAAAATAATAGTATCGGGGCGAATCAAACATTTTATTTCGGCCTTTGGCGAACATGTTATCGCCAAGGAAGTTGAACAGGCCATGCAAGAAGCTATCGAATCGACGGGCGCCAAGGTAAATGAGTTTACCGTGGCCCCCCAGATTACTCCTGAGAGTAACGAACTTCCCTTCCACGAATGGCTTGTTGAATTCGAAGAGGTGCCCAATGACCTATTTAAGTTCATCGAAATCATCGACAAATCTTTGCAAAAACAGAATAGCTATTACTTTGATTTGATAGAGGGCAAGATTCTTCAGACCTTAAAGATTACAAAAATCGAAAAAGGCGGATTTCAAGATTATATGAAATCCGTTGGCAAATTGGGTGGCCAGAATAAAGTGCAACGCTTGGGCAATGATAGAAAAGTAGCAGACGCTTTGATCGAATTCCGAAAACCGTAATTTACCTGAATTTGCCTCGGCCATTGGCCGAGATTCCTATTAAAACCTCTCCTTGGGAGAGGTCAATGCCGCCGATGGCGGTATTGGGTGCGGTAAAATAAAAATGGGGGACTAAAAAATAATTAGAAATATTGTTGTCCGGTTAAAATTATTTAAATCTATTTAAAGCCTTGCTATTGTTAAGCTTAAAAGGTTTTTTAAATAAGACACCTTGCTTTTGGATACTATAATGAAAATTATAAGATGTAAAATTTACGCATTACTACTAAGCAGGTTATCAGTTAGTTACAGTCAAGTCTTTGTTCTTTATTCTAACAGCGAAGCGGTCTCATATCTTTTGCCGTACAACAATGAATTAAAAACAAAGGTGTCGGCTTACTTGAATTTGAAGGTTAGTTTCCGGCCATTTTTATTTGTAATTTTGCCCGAAATTCTTCCATGGGGAAAGCAACCGACACGACCCGCGCCCAAGAATCTACAAACGCCATTGAAAGGCTGTATATTACCATGCGTCATTTGTTCAACCGGGGCTTCTATAAGCCAACGGGAGTTTCAGGGGAGAGTTTGAAAAATGCGCTGCTACTGCTAAGACCTGAAATATATGGATCCATAGCAGAGGGAAAAGCGGAGCTAAAAGGTCTGATCTATGTGCTTGAAAGACTTCCTGAAGGCATCGAACAATGTCGATTTATAAACCTTACATCCGACGAGGGTTACAGTGATTCGCACTTCAAGCCGATCGTTCCACCTAAAAGACGTCGCAATTGTTATCGTATCGATGACGAGCAGATGAATATTGAGATTACCAGGGGGCGTTCCGATATTTATGACATTCTGACCCACCTGACCTTCCTCTTTATTGAATCCGAAAAAATATGTAAACGGGTGTTGATCGAAGACACGGATAAGACCATACGGGATTGGACCAAACTCGAAAGTGCCGTAAATAAAAAGGAATTAAATCAAGCGGAAAGAGAGGTAGCCCTGATACATACTGCAAATATTCTCGGTCGGCCATTCGTAGAGATAATGACCGTTCATCAACAATTGGCTTCCAAAGAAAATCCAGAACGGTTTCTAAAAATAATTTATTGGTTGGGCAAGCTGGCCATAGAGGAAGAAGTTACCGGCAATAAAAGAACCATTACGTTCAGCTCACTTCTTCGCGAACGTTTGGGGCACCATATACATGGCGAGAAATGGGCGAGTACCATTAAAGAAACCTTGATAAAACACAAACTTTTAAAAAGGCCCATTCATATCATTAGTGCCAATATGCACAGTGTGATGAATTCTCTTTATGCGCGAACGGCACTGATTAAAGACCTGCCTACCGGTGAGGCAGGGTTTCCAGATAACGATTCTTTAAAGATTTATGAAAGCCTGAGTTTGCCTCAAAATATTCATTTGCGCGAAAAAGTATCCAAGATGGCCGAGAAGAACGGAATGATCACTATTGACGATACGTCAGGAACCAATATTGACGTCCAGATTTTCGACATGGCCAAATTGGGGAATGATGCCTGTTGTTATCAACTGTCGAAAGACATGCCAGATGACGAAAAACCTATTATCTTTGTAATGGATTATGCATTTGGCGAGCAGGCTTTCGAAACGATAGATGAGCTTCTCAAACCCTATCAGGTCAAAAAAGAATCCGTTTTTTTGAACATCGCTTCGATTTCGATAATGGGAAAAGCAGGTATTTTAGAAGGTGGGAAGGGAGACGTAATGATTCCCTCCGCTCACGTCTTTGAGGGCACAGCAGATAACTATCCATTTGAGAATGAATTATGTGCCGCGGATTTCGATGATAACGGATTGAAAGTTTTTGAGGGCGCAATGATTACGGTTTTAGGGACTTCTTTACAAAACAAGGACATTTTGAAGTTTTTTCATAAATCTACTTGGAATGTCATTGGATTGGAAATGGAAGGGGTCCACTATCAGAAAGCGATTCAATCGGCATCTAAAATCAGGAGGAGTATTCGGGAAGACGTCAAGGTGAGGTATGCATACTACGCCTCAGATAATCCATTGGAAACCGGAAGCACTTTGGCTTCTGGCGGTTTAGGTACGACCGGGGTAAAACCAACATATCTGATAACAGATAAAATTCTAACTCAAATTTTCAATTCTTAGAGACTGTTTTGAAATATATGATTAGAATTTTTATGGGTCATTTTTTATGCAGGACGAGGCATCCGCCAAAATAAGGCGGATAAGGATAGCAGTGCTATCGTTCAAAATTTTAACGAAGTAATGCTCAAAAAGGGGCATAAAAAATAATTAATATATTTCAAAACGGTCTCTTAACGATAATAAACCGAATGGAACCGAACGCTACTTCTTCAGACGAAATTGATTTGGGACAACTGTTACAATTGATACGAAAGGGCCTAAATGGAATTTTTAGAGGTATTCTTCGTGTTTTCCGATATTTGAAAAGAAATATAATCAAGCTTGTCGCTCTAATCATTATAGGAGCGGCCATTGGCTTTTTGCTCAATAGTTTTGTCGACGACAGACTTCAGACCGAGGCCATTGTCAAGCCTAATTTTGAAAGCAAAGACTATTTATACGATGTCGTAGAAGAACTGCAATCGAGTATTTTGGCGAGAGACACCATTTTCTTTAATGGATTGGGACTCAATGTAGGCCAAATGCGAAATTTTAGGATAGAAATAGAGCCTATTGAAGATGAGGTCGAAATTGACAAGGAAATGGCCGAGGAGGACAATAAATATTTAGAAATATTACAAAACTACAAAGACAATGATTTTGTCCTTGATATCGTAAAGTCGGAAATATTAAAGAAAAGTGTAATCACACATCGAATCACATTCACGCATAAAAACCCAAAAAAAGGCGAAGAATATGTTGCAAAGATTTTAGACTACATCAATTCAAATTCGCATTTTAAAGAACTTCAACAAGTCAACTCGAAAAACGCGAAATCGAGAATAGAAAAAAATGAAGAATTGATCGGACAGATTGATCAATTGGTCTCAAATTTTTCAGAAGGCCTAAAGAACAATCAAAACCAAGGAAGTCAAGGGATGTTGGTGGAAAATGAAAATGGCACGGATATTTCAAGTTTACTTTCTCTAAAAAGTCACCTTACAAAAGAGGCCGAGCTTAAGAGGGTAGAGTTGGTAGAACAAAATCGACCCATCAGTATCTTGAATCTGGGTAAGACGCATGTTGTTAAAAGACCCTTTTTCAACAAGAATATCGTGCTGATTCCAGTATTGTTGTTGGGCCTGTTTTTTATGGTTTCCCTTATTTCATACTTGAATAGAAAATCCATTGAAATTCAATAGCATTTAACTTAAGCGAAGATGAATATTTTAGTTACCGGAGGTGCCGGTTTTATTGGATCCCATGTCGTAAGAAGATTAGTGAAGAACTACGCGAATTATAAGATTTATAATTTGGATACCCTTACCTACGCAGGTAATCTTGAGAACCTGCATGACATTGAAGATGCAAAAAATTACACTTTTTTAAAAGGAAATATTGTTGATGAAAGCTATATAAACGAAATCTTCGATACGTATCGTTTTGAAGGAGTTATTCATTTAGCTGCCGAATCACATGTCGATCGATCTATTACCGACCCCTTGGCTTTTGTAAAAACCAATATCATTGGCACCGTCAACCTATTGAACGCTGCCCGCAATCTGTGGAAAGATGATTTTTCCAATAAGAGATTCTACCATGTCAGCACCGATGAGGTCTATGGATCTTTGGGCGCAGAAGGATTGTTTCTGGAAACGACCGCCTATGACCCCAATTCGCCCTATTCGGCTTCGAAAGCGAGTTCTGATCACTTTGTAAGGGCATATGGCGAAACCTATGGTTTGCCCTACGTTGTTACGAACTGTTCTAACAACTATGGCCCGAACCATTTCCCAGAAAAACTCATTCCACTCTTTATAAATAACATCATCGAAAACAAACCCTTACCAGTTTACGGAGATGGAAAATATACAAGGGATTGGTTATTTGTCGAAGATCACGCAAGAGCAATTGATTTGGTCTTTCATAAGGGAAGAAATCATGAGACATATAATATCGGAGGTTTCAACGAATGGCAGAACATCGATCTGGTCAAATTGTTGTGCAAGCAGATGGACGAAAAATTGAGTAGGCCAGATGGTACTTCAGAGAAATTGATTACCTATGTCAAAGACCGTCCGGGCCATGATTTGCGCTATGCGATCGATGCCTCCAAAATCAATAAAGAATTAGGCTGGAAACCTTCCGTTACCTTCGAGCAGGGCTTGGAAAAAACCATTGATTGGTATCTCGACAATGAAGAATGGCTAAATAATGTTACCTCTGGGGATTACCAAACGTATTACGGGAAGATGTATAATTAGTAAGATGCGAGACATTAGACAATTGAAATAAATAGGGTGAAAATTGCAAACTTTCAGTAATCAGTAATCAGTAATCAGTGGTGGTTGACGAAACACTTGAACTATAAACCCCAAACCATAAACAGAACACATGAAAGGAATCATACTCGCTGGAGGTTCGGGAACACGCTTGCATCCGTTGACATTATCGGTCAGCAAGCAGTTGATGCCGATTTATGATAAGCCGATGATTTATTATCCGCTTTCAACTTTGATGTATGCGGGCATTCGTGAGATATTGATTATTTCCACTCCTAAAGATTTACCGCTTTTTAGAGAATTACTTGGGGATGGAAAAAAATATGGATGCAGTTTTTCCTATGCCGTGCAAGAAGCTCCGAACGGCCTCGCTGAAGCTTTTATCATAGGCGCCGACTTTATTGGAAACGATAAGGTCGCCCTGATATTGGGAGATAACATATTCTATGGCTCTGGTCTTGCAAAACTTTTGCAGTCGAACAATGATCCAGATGGGGGCATTATTTATGCGTATCGGGTAAACGACCCTGAAAGATATGGTGTGGTCGAATTTGATGAAGACGGCAAGGCCATCAGTATTGAGGAAAAGCCGACCGAACCTAAATCGAACTACGCAGTACCGGGCATCTATTTTTACGATAACGATGTGGTCGATATTGCCAAGAACAATCCGCCTAGCCCAAGAGGGGAACTCGAAATTACAGATGTAAATAAAGTATATCTCGAAAGGGGAAAATTGAGTGTCAGTATTTTGGATCGCGGCACGGCATGGCTCGATACCGGAACATTTCAATCATTGATGCAGGCCTCTCAATTTGTGGAGGTCATCGAGGAAAGACAAGGTCTCAAAATAGGAGCCATCGAAGCCGCCGCCTATGAAATGGGCTATATCGACAGGACTCAATTCAAGAATCTGGCCGAACCGTTGATGAAGAGCGGCTATGGAAAGAATTTGTTGGGTATTTTAAGCAGGCATCAATGATTGCAAAGGAGACAGAGTTGAAAGGATGTTTTGTGTTGGAACCTGCGGTTTTTTCAGATGAAAGAGGGTATTTTATGGAATCCTTCAACAAAGAACGTTTTAATTCGGCCATCGGCAAGGAGATACATTTTGTTCAAGACAACCAATCTTTTTCTTCTAAAGGGGTTATAAGGGCATTGCACTATCAAGTCGGCGAACATGCCCAGTCTAAACTGGTTCGCGTGTTGAGCGGTACGGTCTTGGATGTCGCGGTTGACCTGAGAAAAAACTCGTCTACTTTTGGTAAGCATATAGCCGAAGAACTCAGTGCTGAAAATAAACGGCAAATGTTCATTCCCAGGGGGTTTGCACATGGCTTTGTTGTTTTGAGCGATACCGCTGAATTCTTCTACAAATGTGACAATTACTATAACAAGGAATCCGAAGGAGGAAT
>QIJL01000517.1 GCA_003232435.1 Flavobacteriales bacterium
TCACGAATAACTTCAATAGGTAAACTGACGATGTAAGTACTACCCCCGGCGGTTTTCTGAAGGTTACGAATATTGCGGTCTTCGATTTTTCGACGTCCCATAAACTATATAGTTAACTCAATAGTAATCTATATAGTTTTTAAAAGAAAAACAAATATCGGGGTTAAAGGCTCTTGTAGATGAAGCTAAATATCTTTAAAATTGCAATTCGTTTGAGTTTGTAGCAATCACACTCAATACTCCCTCTCCCGTCGTCGTCCCGCCAAAGGCGGCACTAGGACAGGCGCAGCACACTCAAACCTGCCTGCCGGTTTACCTGCCGTAGGCATGGCAGGCAGGCTCAATATGGGCCCTTAGCTCAGTTGGTTAGAGCCCCTGACTCATAATCAGGTGGTCGCTGGTTCGAGTCCAGCAGGGCCCACGCTGATAGTCAGAGAGTTACGATATATAATTCGTGACTCTCTTTTTTATTTGCATACGATTTGCATATAACAAGACCGGATTTCATACAATTGAGATAGACAAGTTCAAGTTGTAGGGCTGACTGTTGATAAGTAGGTCCTTGGTTCGAAGTCCAAGAGGAGGAGCGATGATAATCAAGCAGTTGCATTAATTTGTAGCTGCTTTTTATTTACTGTGCCTAACAATTTGCCTAACTAATGCTTAATTAGACCATTATTTAGTGCTGTAGCGACACGATCACATTAAGATTGAAGGCTTACCTAAAAGAGATTGTAAAGGCTTGTATGAGGATTCATTCAAAAATGAAAGTATTTTTTAGCTTTCACGTTTTTCACGCTGACAATGTTGTTTTAAGACCTTTTGGAGGCTTCAGCTTCAGCGTGGATTATATTCGTGGCAATCTCTGACTTTCATGTTTGTTCACATCTTGAATAGTAACTGGGTAATTTAAGATTAAACCGTTGAGTTTGTCTTTGTCAATTATCTCGACATTGTTTGAGAGGGATAATGTCGTTGCAGATTCACCGAAGTAATTGTTTGTTAATACAGCTAGATGGAATGATTCGCCAAATTTATTACTGTAATACTTGTTTGAAGTAACCACTTCTTGAACGGCATCATTGCTAATACTGGATTGGCTTTGTTTAGCTTGTATTAACAAGTTGTTGTTCGTACTAATAGCAACTACATCGGCTCCTTTATCATTAGCAAACGGAGTTAAATGAACTACGAAACCTTGTTTGGTAAATAGAGCAGCTACATACGCTTCAAAAAGCCTGGGGGTTAATTTCTCAATTTCTTCCCTGGATAAAGGTTTTTTACTGGAGCTCGTTTTTAAAGTGCCAACTACATCTTCGAAAATATCATCAGGCCTAACTTCACTCTGTTCAGTAGGGAAAAGTGTACTGGAAGCCAACGATTTCTTCCTGGTCAACAGCAAATCTAAAATTAGGTCAAATGATTTCTGTTTTTCTCCGTTTTCATTTTGAAAACTATCCGGGAAAACCGCCATTGGATAATACACTGTGACATCTCTTTTTTGTCCAATTCTATAAGCCCTGTCCGTTGCTTGCTCTTCTTTTGCGGGATTCCAATGCCTTGTAAAATGGATGACGTGGTTGGCACCTACGATGTTTAAGCCTACTCCAGCTGCAAGTTGAGACATAATAATTACATTAAATCCATCTTCTTTTTGAAACCTATCAATGGTTTGTTGGCGTGAAAGTTTATTGCTATTTTCTTTCTGCTTCAAAGATGGAGTGTCTCCATTTATTATTGAAGGTGGAGAAATTTCGAAAGTCTCATAAATTACTTTTTGAAGCATTTTTTGAGTTTCCTTTCTGTCGGCAAAGATTATCGCTTTCTCATCACGGCTCTTGACATCATTAAGGATTTCAATCAGAACTTGTAGCTTGGCAGAACTTGAAATTAGTTCAGCAGTTGAGTATAGACGGATTTGATTATCAACTAAAAATGGATGGTCTGAAATATCTCGTATCGCCCAAAGTGATTTTAGAATTTGGTTTCTTTTCTCTATCCCTTCCAACGCTTCATTCTTTGCAAGTTCAATTTCTACAGAGTATCTCTCAAATTGAGCTTCTGGCATTGTTCGGCTAATGACTTTCAACCTTTTTTGCGGTAAATCCTTAGCTACATCTTGTTTCAATCGTCTTTTAATGAAAACGCCTATTTGCTCTCTTAACTGTTCACCTAAGGCGTATACATCAGTATCCTCCTTACTTAAAGGTTTCTGATAATTCTTTGCAAAATCTCTGGCGTTACCTAATAAACCAGGAACTGAAAAATCCATGATGCACCATAAGTCAACAAGGGTATTTTCAACTGGTGTACCTGTCATTGCAATTTTAAAATCTGCTTTAAGGGCTTTAGAAACATTGGTTACTAATGTTCCTGGAGTTTTTATCTTTTGGGCTTCATCTAAAACAACAATAGCATAATCAACGGCACAAAGATTCATTTGGTACGCCCTTAGGGATTCATAATTGGTAAGTATAATTTGCTTCTGTTGAAGTTCTGAAACTGCTTGCTTTGAAAACTCTCTTCCAACTCTTGATGAGCCATATAGAAATATCAATTCAAGATTTGTGGGGGTAAAAAACTTTTGATATTCACTCTGCCAATTTTCTAAAATAGAAACAGGAGCGACAATTAGATAAGGTTTATCTTGATGCACATTTTGAGCATGCCATTCTAGAAAATATAGAAGCTGTAATGTTTTCCCCAACCCCATATCATCTGCAAGCAAACAACCATTTAGTTTTTCACGATACAGGGACTGTAACCAAGCCACACCTTCTATTTGGTGGTCTTTTAGTTTAATTTGTGGTACAAGATTGTCAATATTGGAAAAACTATGTTGAAATGATTCAGGTATTACATTATTTTCAATGTATTCAAGCAAGTCAGCGTTTTCCTTTATGATTAGAACTTCATCGGAATTTGAAGAGGATTCTTTACCAATAGCCTCCTTTGGATTTGCGAATTGCTTACGAGCAATGGCGATAAACTTATTAGCATCTTCAATAGATACTTGTTCATCTTTATAGATAAAGTCAGGTTTTCCCTCTTTTTCAGCAATTTTCTTTTCTGTTTCGAACTCTGCGAGTTCAATTGGCGACTTGAAATGAATTTTCTTATCACCATGAACCTTGTCTCTTATTACGAATCCCGGAATCCATTCAGATTTATAAGGGCAAACAAAAGGATAAAATTTTGGCTTGTATATTCCTATTTCCCTAACTCGCTCGCTGAAGTAAGCCAAGTCAATTATATTATCATCAAAAAAGTTTTCTGGACTTTGAACAATTTCCTCAATAGATTTAGGGTCATAAATCTTCCTCTTCAATTTAACTTGGGTAAGTTCTTCTTTTTGCTTTTGATCAATGATTACCCTGGTAGTGCCTCCATTTTCATTAAGGACATTATAGATTGGCTTGATAGTAGAGCTTAAATCAAAAGCCTTGTCCAATGAGTCTTGTTTAAGACTATCAATTTTTGGTTTAAGCTCTAATACTTCATTTTCAAAAGAAACGTCAATTTTTATTTTGTCAGGATGAAGTACATTTTGACTCTGCAAAAAGCTGTCTAAAATTGTAGCTCCATCTGTTGAAAAACTTTTAATATCTGCAAAACAGGTGAGATTGTAATGGAATGTTCTTTTAGTTTCTGGCAATAAATTGAACTTGTCAATGGAGTCCAATACCTTAAATTGATTTATGGAGAGCAGATATTCTGTTTCATTTAATTTTAATGTTACGCCCTTACGCTCAAAGAATAGCCTGTTCCCATTTGGAACAAAATCATAAAAGCCATATTTAAATTTGAAGGAACCTTGACTTAAAACCCCATCTGATTCAATGTAAATAACGAATGGATAATCACTTGGTAATCCTAAAATCCTTTTGTCAATATCGTCAAGTTTTAAAATCTCTTCAGTATTAACTTGAACAGAAAATTCGGAATGAGTTCCAAAACCATTATCAAGTAATTCGTTAACAATTGATAGTTGGGATAAATATTTTGATTGATAATCGACCCATTGAGCAAATGGAATTTTTTCACCCACTGAATTATGGAGGGTGAATTCAAAGTGGTTAGAATAATTCCAAGTAAAACTCATAAAACATACTTATTAAGCCACCAATTAAATACTACTTCCCATTTCATAGTCGAACCATGCTTGTAAGTACCATCCATGTGCAAAAGTCTTCCTTCTGAATTCGACTTTAAAAAATCTTCATGTTTTCTTCTTACTGCAAGTGGTAAATGTCCTGCTCTCAAATCGTCTACACTATCCAAACGTGAATTTAAATCAGGTGTATTACTCCCATTTAACTCATATGCAATAAAGGCATAACCATCTCTACTGAATTCTATTAACATATGATTATTGATGTATATTATGAATGCTGAAACTTCTTGGTTGGAGTAAACTACATTGTATCGCCCATCAACGAATTCGCTAATTCTATCGTCGCTTTTTAATATTGCCATCGTTGATCTTGGGCCAAAAACTTTAAATGCAGTAATCTTTTTACAGTACTGAAGCCAAAAGCGCTTTCTTCTAATGTCGTCAATACATTTTTCAAAAAAGACATTTATAAATTCCCTAGTAATCCACTCATTTAGTATTTTCCGTGCATTGATTATAGTGCTTGAATCGGTGGGACTAGCTTCTTTTATTGGTCGCCAATTAGCAATAATTTCCGGGTCACCGACTAATCTAAAGGCAATATCCTTTACTCTATTTTGAAAGGTTTCAACTGCAGTAGCAGAGTGACAAATGATTTTACTTACAACTAACTTATTTGTCTCAGTAGCTTTAGTGGAGTTGCTGTGCCTTTCAAGTGTTTGAGCAATGTCATCAACAGTAGAAACGTCAAGTTGGCTTTTTGATTTTTCAAAATAATAGGCGTTTATAACACCCGAAAAATAGGGGTATGTTATCCAATGATCTGGAAGCGATAAATGTTTGGTCGCTTCTGATAGTGGAGTATTTAATAGCGATAAGGTCACACCAAGATCTAAATCTCCCTTATCCATATCAAAAAATTTTGCATTTGATTTCAAGTCCTGATATAAGCGACGTCGGCCTTTATAATTCGAAATTTTCTCAAGGAGGTACTCTGATAGGATAGTAAATGATTCTAAATTACTTCCCCAAATGGAAAGGTAACAGTCGAGCAGCCCTGCAATATATTTATCTTTCCAATTTCGATTGAGTAATTGAAAACATTGCCTAAGAAACTGAGGATTTTCAAAAATGGAGCCTTCTTGATACTCCCTGTAATTTAATGCATACGTCAGAGTCCTAAGTTCTCTTCTATCGAACTTACCCATAAGTCCCTCATTTAGCAGACTTAATCGATTAAATTTTTCATAAACCTCCTTAATGCCTTTCGCTGGCTTCTCAGGCATAAGTGAATTCCCGTTTTTCTCGGTAATTGCTTGTAGTATTTCAATCCTAGTTTGGCATTCACTATGAAGGTGTTTGGGAATAATATTGCTTTTATTTCCTAGAAAGGTGGAAGCTAAACTGAATTTTAAAATTTCATTGGCATCATTCATTCAAGTTTAAATTTAAAATTTCTTGAATTTGTTTTTCAGCATTGGTTCTGATTCTGAATTCTACACGTCTGTTTAAGCCTCTTCCTAGGTTGGTGTTATTATCTGCAATAGGCTTGCTAAATGAAAGTCCATTGGCAGTTAGATTTTGTTTTATCCACTCAATATCTTGACCGATGTGCATTGTGCTATCAATTACAAACTCCAATACGCTTCTTGTCCGGCTTTGTGATAATGCCATATTACTGTAGTATGTGCCGACATTATCAGTATGTCCCTCAATTCTAATCTCTTCTATGTCAGCCTTAAAGATTGGGCCAGTAATGATATTCACATACCTGGGGAAAAAATCTCTTAAAATAGATTTAAAATCCTCTCTTAATTTAAGCTTACCAAATTCAAATTCAATTCTGGGTCCCGAAAATCGAACAACTAAGTTTTCTTCTAGGATTGACATAGACCCGTTCTCTATTTCATTTTTGAACTCCTTTACCAATTCGTTATATATCTCTTCCTTTATATTCGAATACCTTTCTGCGATTTGTGTTTTGTTTTCAAATTCATCTTGAAGCCTTAATAGAGTAGATGTAAGCAAGAGAATGAAAATTAATAAAAGTGCAGCCATCAAATCCCCCATTGATAAAGCAAATGGATTTTCTGTTTCTTCTTTATGATATGTTTCGCTAATTTTTCTCATGATCACGCCACCCATTTTGCATTTTGCTCAATTGTTCAGTAAGTTCTTCTAATATTTCCTCTTGTTTTGAGGCGGCTCCTGAAAGAGATTTTGCTGTATTTGTTAATGCTTCAGTATACCTTCCTAAAAAGGATTCAACACTTTCACCAACGGTATCCCTGTAATCCTCTAAACCTGTATGTATTTGTTGGAAAATTCCTTGTAGTCCCTCCTTAATTACTCCAAACTCAGATGAATATTGGCTGGATAACTCTTTTGCCTGACTTAATGATTTTTGAATTTCCTCAATGGTTGTTGCGTTATTTTTCAAAAACTCGCTTGAGTGTTGGGCAAATTTTAATTGAGCTTCTTGAAAGGAGTCTGTAGAACTAAGCACATTGTCAGTAATACTTTCCAAATGACCGGATACTGAGTTTAACTCTCCTTGAACATTGCTTAAACTTGAGACTGTTTCATTAAGCTGATTCGATAAATTATTCAGTCTTTCTATGCTTGAATTGAAGGAGTTCAGTAGTTTATCGGATACCTGTAAATTCTCGGTCTGTTTAGTCATTAAAAGCTCTTGACCAATTTGTAAATCTCCAACCTTATCTTTCAGTTTTTCACTCATTTCCACAACTTGCTTTCGCATCAGCTCGGTTGATTGTTCTGATTGTTGTAAAGTTTGCTTTGAAATTTGATGAACGACTTTCTGTAAACCCTTGAAATTTTCATTCAAGTTGTCTGTCATTAGTTCTATTTTGCTTGGAAAATCACTTAGTGAACTTCCAGCCTGTCCTAAAAGGTTTGTTAGATTTTCTAACTCTGTTTTCGTAGAGCCGCTCATTGAAACTTTGAATTCTTCAATCATTTTTGCCATTGAAGTTTCAAGTTCCTTTACGACATTCTGCGTCATTTCAGCTGCTGGGTCCTGAAGCTTCGAGCCAAGGTTTACTATTTCATCTTTTAATGCATGCAATTCATGCATAACACCTTTATCCGGGTCATTTAGAATCTTTTCAAAACCTGCTTCAATAAGATTGGCTAAGTCCGTTGAGAACGATTGAAGAGCAACAGATTGTTTGCTTGTCTCAACATATATGTCACGAAATACATTACCAGGTTTTATGTCATGGCCGTTATCATCTTTGAAAACAAAGTATTCATTCAGCAGTCTTTCCTGCGTTTTCAATACAATTTGTCGTTCGTCTTTTTTAGAGATTTTATACTTCCTATCAAAATCATAGCAAAGCCGCTGGATTTTATTATGTAATGAATTTATTTGATTTTTTTCAATGAATGTAAATAACAAGGAAAGGAGCATACCCCAAAGCGAAGAAACAAAAGCTGTTCCCATCCCCGAAAGAAGGGTCTCAATACTGTCCTTGATTTGTTCAGTAGAACCTGTCTGAAAATTTGAAATACCATATGTTAAACCAACAAAAGTTCCTAAAATACCAAAGCCGACAAGGAGAGCAGGTATGGAATTAATTAACCTCAGATTAGTGCTTTCAGAAAGTAAATGTGTTTCATTAAAGTAGTCATATGAATATTCGTCTGTCTTCTCACCTCCATTGAATTCGAAAAAAGATTTTTTATAGTCTTTCCAAACTTTGGCGAAAAGCTTATCTTGTTTAGTGAGGTTTTTTAGGTTCCGAATGACAATTAAAAGCCTGAATACAGAAAACAAAAAAAATGCAACAATAATTAATACACACCATGACGTGAGGGTATTTCCGTCAAAATGAAGTAAAGATTTATAAGGAAAAAGTTTATATATGAAGTCCATCTATTACTGTTTCATCCTAATATTTTTGATTTTGGGGAGCGTTGTTTAAAGTTTCGCTTATTTGCATAGCATTGGTATTGTGCCTTTATCTTTCTGTAATATCAACGTTTGTTCAATTGCAACTTTTTTCTGTTTTTTATCAATAAGGTAGACAATGAACTTGCAACAAAAAACTGAACATCTAGTTAAGCTACATTTAGTAATTTAGTTTTTCCAAATTCTTCAGGTGTTAGATACCCCAAATACGCGTGTTTTCTTTTTTTATTATACCAGCCTTCAATAAATTCAAAAGTGTGGTTTTTAGCTTGCCAACTTGTTTCAAATTGGCAATGATTTACCATTTCTGACTTCAATGTTTTGAAGAAGCTCTCAGCCACTGCATTATCCCAACAATTGCCCTTTCTGCTCATACTTTGAAGCACTGGTTTTCCTTTAAAATGTTCTCTAAACTCATTTGAAGCATATTGCACACTGCGGTCAGAATGAAAGGTTAATTGACCAATAACAGGTCTGGTGAAAATTGCCATCCTCCATGCAGCCACTACTGTATCACGGGCAGTCATGTTATCGCTCAATGCCCAGCCGATTATTTTTCTATCAAATAGGTCCATGATAATGGTCAGGTACAACCACCCTTGTCTGGTCGGAATGTAGGTAATGTCAGACACCCACTTTTGTCCAGGCCTATCCGCTGAAAAGTTTCTGTTCAAATGATTTTCTGCCACTGGAAAGTTATGCTTAGAGTCAGTTGTTGACACCCTAAACTTTTTGTATGTGATGCTTTTAATACCTTCTAAACGCATAATCCTGGCTACTCTTGGGCGTGAAACCATCACACCTTCACCTTCTAATTCCTTGGTGATCTTTGGGCTTCCATACCGGCCTTTACTCTTCTGGTATACTGCTTTGATCCTTCCTCTCAGCTCCTTGTTTTCAATGGATCTTTTAGATGGTTTTCGATCTAGCCAATGGTAGTAACCACTTCTGCTTACTTTAAGTACTTTACACATCCTCTCAATGGGAAATCCAGGGTGAATCATCTTTATGAATTCAAATGTTTGCCATCGCTCTTGGAGAAGATGCTTACTGCCTTTTTTAAGATGTCCCGCTCCATTTGGGCTTCTCTAAGCAACTTCTTTAATTGTATGTTCTCCTTCTGGTCCTCTGTCATATTGGCCCTGCCATGGCCTGAAAAACTACCTTCTCTAAATTCGGTATATTCCCGTTTCCACCTGCTGATCAGCTCGGTCCTTATTCCAAGATCATCTGCAATTTTCCGGGTTGGTTTTCCGGTAAGGCAAAGGTTGACTGCCATTAATTTAAACTCCTTGTCAAAACGTCTTCTTTCTCTTTTCATATTACAGTAAATTTAAAGCTTAAGAGCTTAACTTACTGTCCAGTCAAATATAGCAGGTTCAACCAAATAAAATAGAGCAAAGACTAACCCAGGCTATCAAGGATCTTCGCTATACACTAACCACAACCCCGCTAAGTTATATTCCATACTTACAATAGACACTGATTTAATAAATACAGGTTGAGGGATTTTTTCTCAAAAAGGGTGCAGTGGGAATAAAAAGGATGGGTCAAATATATGCTTAGTAATATCCCTGTCTGGTGAAATTAAGTAAATTATTTTTCAATCTGATTTGAAGTCCATTGTAGGAATAACAACGATACTTCTCTACAAAAGTGTATTAAATAGCACTTTTGTAAATTTATTCTTTGTTTTACATGTAAAATAACACTAGAAGTGTATTAAATTGCTCTTTATGACATAAAATTAACTATATTTAGTTGTTATTACACGATAAGTGCACTATAGTACACCTATAGCATATTAAACAATGATATATAATGATATTATAGAGCGAAGGAAAGTATTAGGACTAACACAAGAGGATTTAGCAGAGTTATCCGGTGTTGGGCTAAGAACAGTGAAGGCTATTGAAACGGGTAAAGGAAATCCTTCACTTAAAACGCTGCAGAAGCTAGCTAAGGTCTTAGCAATGGAGGTTCAACTGGTTCTTGTAACGTTTTGAAATAAATGAAAGGGTTTGTTTACAGAAATGAAGATCTGGCAGGATCATTAGAAAAATCAAAAAATGGTCAATATATATTTACTTACGATAAGATCTATTTTGCAGATAATACAAAACCTCCAATTAGCTTAACATTACCTAAAACGAAATTAAAATATAAGAGTAGATACCTGTTCCCATTTTTTTTCAATATGCTCTCCGAAGGAGAAAATAAGAAAATTCAAAGTCGTCATTTAAAAATAGATGAAAATGATTTTTTTGGATTACTTCTGGCAATTGCTAATAATGACACCATTGGAGCGGTGAAAGTAGTCTTAAATGAAGATCAATAAATGTTGCCTTCACTAAAATATTGTCCTGGAACACTTTCAGAGGGCTATTCTACCTATAGCCCTACCTGCCGGAAGAGGGTATTTAACAATCGAAAAGTAAGTCACATTTTGCCATATCTTCCATCACAATTAAGTGAAGAAGATGCTGAAAAATTCTTGGAGAACCGGCAGAGAATTTCTATTTCTGGAGTTCAAGAAAAGCTTTCGTTGAAATTGAAGAAAAACAAGCTTAGGTTAACTGAACGAGGTGAACAGGGTCAATATATACTAAAACCAATCCCTGGAGATCTAAAAAAAGTTGATCAGGTACCTGCCAACGAGCAACTTACAATGCAAATTGCGAGACAAGTCTACAATTTAAATACAGCGGAAAACGCCTTGATTTTTTTCAAAAACGGCGAGCCTGCTTATATCACTAAGAGATTCGATATAAAATCAGATGGGCATAAATTCTCTCAAGAAGATTTCTCTTCTCTATCTGGGAAAACTAAAGATAATACAGGTGATGATTTTAAATATGAAGGAAGTTACGAAGAAGTAACGCTTGTATTAAAAAAATATGTACCGGCCTATATTGTAGAAGTTGAAAAGTTGTTCACATTGATACTATTTAACTATCTGTTTTGCAATGGTGATGCACATCTCAAGAATTTTTCACTATTAGAAAGCTCAAGTGGAGATTCTATTCTATCTCCAGCATATGATTTGATAAACACAAAGTTACATGTAAACGACAGTTATTTTGCTTTAAAAGAAGGGTTGTTTTCGAAAGACTATCAAACCAAAAGCTTTGAAAATAACGGATTTTACGCTTACGACGATTTCTATGAGTTTGCAATGAAAATTGGTGTTCTGGAAACCAGAGCCCTTAAAATACTTGAATTTTTTAGAGAAAATCATGAAATGACTCATACCTTATTGGAGAGATCTTTCCTAAACGATGCAACTAAGAAGGAATACGTAAATTGCCATTTGGATAGGCTCAAGGCATTAAATTATTCCTATTCTAAAAGAATTTAGGTTTATATACCCCT
>QIJL01000323.1 GCA_003232435.1 Flavobacteriales bacterium
ATGGGAACCGTCTTCGTGATCACAGATAGTGCCTTCGAAACGATGTCTGATAATGAAAACGCCGTGGATATTACCCAGGCAGAATTTAAAAAACGTCTTTTGCGATTTCTTACGGTACCCGGGCGTCTGGACGATCATGCCATTAGAAAGGCAATCGAGAAAGGCAAGGGTACTGCTTCTTTTGCTTCTTTAAGTGGCGAGAACCTTAAGGCTAAACTGGACGGTGACACTATTGTTGTATTTGATTCCTGGAATAATTCGGCTAGGGTTATTGCATCAAATTTCTATCACAAACAAGGATTTTTTCATATCGTGGACGGACTTATTTTTTCTACGGAAGAATAGGTGCAATGAATCAGATTAGTACGACAAATAGATATTTTGATACATTTATTATCGTAAGGCAGCTCCAAAGTCCTTTTCGAAACGTTGTTGCAATTTACCCATAATCTTGTCGATCTGTTTATCGGTTAGGGTTTTACGTTCATCCTGTAATGTAAAGCTCAAAGCGTAGGATTTCTTTCCCTTCGGAAGGTTTTTTCCCGTGTACACATCGAATAGCGATACTTCTTTCAGCAATACTTTTTCGGTTTGAAGTGCTGCTTCTTTCAATTTTCCGAAGCTAACATTAGTATTCAATAAAAGAGCAAAGTCTCTTTTTACTGATGGAAACTTCGAGATGGGCTTCAACTTGAAATCGGTTGTCGATATATTTTCCAGAATTGCACCCCAGTCGAAATCGGCGTACAGTGATTCAGCATCAATATCGAAATGCTTGCGCACCTTTTTGTTAATAAGACCGAATTCAACAAGATTTTTCCTTCCTTTTGAAAAAGCAATACCTTCTGAAAACAGATCATTTTTCACTTCTTCTTCTGTGTATCCGTCAAAGCCCAATCGTTCTAGCACCGCTGTGATAATTCCCTTGAAATAGAAAAAATCACTTTTTTGAGATGGTATTGTCCAGCTATCGGCATTTCGTGAGCCGGAAATTGTAAGTACCATGTGTTTTTTTTCTGAACGGCCATCGGGATAGTTGTGATATGTTTTTCCGAATTCAAACAATTTTACATCACGTATTTTTCGGTTGTTGTTATATGACAAAGCCTCGAGGGTACCAAATAACATGGATTGACGCAATACTGAAAGGTCTTGGCTTAACGGATTCAGCATAGTAATATTATGTGCTTCATTTAAAGAATTTGTGAGTTGCAAATAATTGGGGGTGGTTAGTGAATTTGCAAGCATTTCATGAAAACCGAGTGCTGTGAGTTGTGCGGAAACATGATTTTGTATTTTATGATCTTCCACAGGTTCCGTTTTCGAAATAGAGGCATTCAATTTTTCTGAGAAATTAATTCTATTGTAACCGTAAACACGAAGAATTTCTTCAATTATATCGGCTTCGCGTGTTACATCGTTTCGATATGCAGGAATAGTCATTCCAACCCCACCATCGGTAACGCTATTGATTTTTATTTCCAGTGACGTGAGAATTCCCTTAATAGTTTCCCTCGGAATTTCCTCACCAATTAGCCTAGTTGCATTTTCATAATTAAGGACTACCTGATGGTCTTCTATTTTATTCTTATATACATCTACCACATCACTTGTAATTTTACCTCCGGCTATTTCAGTAATAAGAATTGCTGCGCGCAACAGGGCATATTCGCAAGCATTTGGATCGATCCCGCGCTCAAACCTAAATGAGGCATCGGTATTTAATCCATGTCTTTTGGCCGTTTTCCTTATGCTAATAGGATTAAAATAAGCACTTTCCAGAAAAATACTCGTGGTGCTTTCGGTAACACCACTATTAATTCCTCCAAAGACACCCGCAATACAGATGGGCTTCTCAGCGTCACAGATCATTAAATCCTCTTCGTGTAATTCACGTTCAACTTCATCAAGTGTCACAAACTTTGTTCCGGCCGGCAATGTTTTTACACGGATCTGGTTTCCAGTAATTTTAGCCGCATCAAACGCGTGTAATGGCTGCCCCAATTCGTGCAATGTATAATTGGTGATATCTACAATATTATTTATTGGAGACAACCCAACTGACTTAAGTCGGTTTTGCAACCAAACAGGTGAAGTTTCAACTTTTAATCCGCTAATCGTGAGGCTACAATAACGTGGTGCCAGTTCATTATTTTCAACATCCACATCAACTTTGAGGGTTCTATTGTCTACATAAAAACTGCTGGTGGACGGGGTAATTAGTTCTATTTTAACGTCGTGTTGCAGCAATCCAGCACGTAAATCACGGGCAACTCCCCAATGGCTCATTGCATCAGCTCGGTTGGGTGTGAGACCAATTTCGAATATTTTATCATTTTCAATTTCAAATACTTGTGATAGTGGAGTTCCGGGTTGCAAAGTAGCATCCAGAATCATGATGCCATCATGACCTTGGCCAAGGCTAAGCTCGTCTTCGGCACAAATCATTCCCATGCTTATTTCACCACGTATCTTACCTTTTTTTATCTGCCAGGGTTTTCCTTCGGTGTCGTAAAGTGTTGTGCCTATGGTTGCAACGGCTACTTTCTGACCTTTGTTAACATTGGGTGCGCCACATACTATTTGTAGTGGTTCTCCTTTGCCAATATCTACTTTGGTAAGCTTCAGTTTGTCGGCATTGGAATGCTTATTACATTCAAGGACATGTCCAACCACAACACCTTCAAGCTCCCCGGGCACCGAAGTATAGTCTTCAATGCCTTCAACTTCGAGCCCTAGGTTGGTGAGGAGTTCACCGCTGCGTTCGGCATCCCAATCGATGTTGACAAATTGTTTCAGCCAATTGTAAGAAATCTTCATGAAGCTTTAAATTTACGTCTACAAAGATAAAACAATGGTGTTATCATTCAAACATTGCTACAAATTTTGTACTTTTAAAGCACAAACTCAAAATAAATATTTATGAAAACAATTTTTAAGTTAATTGTCATCATCATGGTAATTGGATTGGCCTCCTGCCGTGACACAAAAAAAGAAGAGGCTGAACTGGAAGCTCAGATGGAGCAAATTGAATCTATTGAGGTAGAAGCAGCAACTTTAACAGAAAAAGTGAATGCTGAGGCAAAAGAACTTGAGGAAGCATTAAAGGAATTAGACAGTATTTAAAACAAAACTTATGAAAAATTTAAATCGTGCCCTTTTTGTGGCAATAATACTTAGCCTAGGGCTGGGAAACGGAATGATTGCTCAGGATAGTGACGGAGTTGTTACAAAGAAGCTAACTGAAAAGAAAGAAAGAGTTGAAACGAAAGTTGATCAGGACGTTACTGATGCTGACAAAGTGTTGAAAGAAAAATATCAGCAAAAAATTAAGAATGCGGGCAAAGAAGAAAAAGCTGAATTGGAGAAGATGCTGAAAAAAGAAATGGAGAAGGGCAAAGACAAAGCTAATAAGATGACTGAAAATGGCAATCAAAAAATTAATAAGGTTGTAAATGATGCAGATGCTTCTGCCGATGCTGCTGCCGATGCCGCTAAAAGTAAAATTAAGAAAGGTGAGAAAACTAAAGACGGCGTGACACGGGGTATTACCGATAAAAAAGTTAGTTTGGACAATGCCCAAGCAACTATTAAGAAGACAGAAGATAAACTGAACAATCACGGGAAGGTCATAACAAATGGGCAGGATCGCATTGCAGCTGCACGTGAACGACTGGCGAAGGCAAAGGCAGATGGCTCTCTTACAGAGGCGGAAATTGCGGCTAAAGAGGCGCGAATTAATGCAGCGGAAACCAAGATTAAACAGTTGAAATCGACTTTGGATGCCGCTCATGAAAAAGTAAAGAACCAAAGGGCTACACTTTCTGGAATGAATAAAGGACGCTAGTCTGGTGTTTTTAAACAAATTACAGGCGCTATTAAAATGGCGCCTTTTTTATTCTCTTTATTGAATTTGAATTTATGAAATATCTAGTTTTACTCATCGGTTCTATGTTTTTATTTTCCTGTAGTGAGGAAGTAAATCACCCCAAGCAAGGTTTATACAGAGCTGTTCTAGACCTTGGCAATGATAAAGAATTACCTTTTTTGTTAGACTTTACCGAGGAGCATAGCTTTATTATTTTTAATGCGGAAGAAAAAATAGTTGTTGATGATGTGGTAATAAATGGAGACTCAATTACTATTTCTCATCCGGTATTTGAAGGCGTTTTAAAAGGGGTTTTCACTGCGGAAACGATAACGGGTGATTACATAAAACCTAGCCTAAATAGGGTGGTTCCATTTGAAATGACCTTCGGAAATTTCCCTCGATTTAAGACTGATGTGAAGCCGAACAAGCAAGTGGCTGGTAATTGGGAAACAATATTCAGTCCAAATTCCGTAGAAGACCGATATATCGCCAAAGGAACTTTTAACCAATCGGGAGAAAAGGTGACAGGGACATTCAGAACCACAACGGGGGATTATAGATACCTTGAGGGAATTGTGGAAGGGGATTCACTTCGGCTATCTACTTTCGATGGTGCTCATGCCTTTTTGTTTGAAGCAGAAATAACAGATAGTACGCTTACTGGTATTTTCTATAGCGGAAATCACTGGAAGGAATCCTTTGTAGCAAAGCGAAATGAAAATTATGAGCTTCCCGCTGCCGACTCGCTTACATTTTTAAAAGAAGGCTACGATAAGATTGCCTTTTCTTTTCCCGACACAGAAGGTAATATGGTATCCCTTGAGGATGAGCAATTTCAGAATAAAGTGGTAATCGTTCAAATAATGGGCACCTGGTGTCCCAATTGCTTGGACGAAACACGCTATTACACTAAGTTCTACAATGACAACAAAAATGACGATCTTGAATTTGTATCACTAGCCTTCGAGTATGCACCAACTAAAGAGAAAGCTATAAAAGTCATAAAAAAACTTCGAGATAAGGTTGGTGTGCCATATCCAATTTTGCTCGCACAATATGGAAGCAGTAGCAAGCAAAAAGCCAACGATAAACTACCAATGTTGAATCACGTTCTCTCTTACCCAACCTCTATTTTCATTGATAAAAAAGGCGAGGTTCGCAAAATTCACACTGGGTTTAACGGTCCGGCGACAGGGGAGAAGTATACAGCGTATATTACAGAGTTTGAAGCTTTTGTAGGTGAGCTCCTAAATGAAGAATCTATAAAATAAAAAAACCCGTCAAGATGACGGGTTTAACTTAGAAAAATATAATGCTGTTTGTTAGATCACTCTTACTTTCACTGCATTTAAACCTTTTTTTCCTTGCTCAAGTTCAAACTCCACTTCATCTCCTTCGCGAACTTCGTCAATTAAGCCGGATGCGTGCACAAAGTGTTCGGTTCCTGAATCTGATTCGCTAATGAAGCCATAACCTTTGGCATCATTGAAGAACTTTACTGTTCCTTTAGTCATAATAAAATAATATAAAAATTAATAAGCTGCAAAGGTAAACTTAATATCGCCATTGCTACCATGTTTTCAGGTTTATTAACTATTTGTGTAACAGGTACTTATTTCAGATAGGCTACAATATTATCACAAAGAAAAGCAGTAAAACTTTCTTTATTGGATACAGTAAGAATTCCGAATACCATGAACGTAATCGACTACTTATACTATTTTATTCTCTTTTAGGATTAATGGTTTTTTCGGGAGCATACCCAGTATCCTTTTATCCTTGGGTCGAGCTTATTGATTTTATAAAGACGCCTTTTTACGAAATATAATTCCAAATATTTCTGTATTTCACCAACTGTGCGAGCGTCTTTTTTATAGGAAGATTATCAGGATGGGATAGTGACGGGTCCTCTTTCAGGGTCTGAAACGCATAACTACGCGCTATTTTTAAAATATCACTATCCTTAACGATATCTGCAATGCGCAGATTGAGTACGCCACTTTGTTGTGTGCCCATAATATCGCCCGGCCCCCTTAATTTGAGATCTGTTTCGGCTATTTCGAAGCCGTCATTGGTGCGAACCATAGTTTCTAGACGGGTACGTGCATCTATAGTGAGTTTATGACTAGTCATTAAAATACAGTAGCTCTGTTCCGCACCACGGCCTACACGGCCGCGAAGTTGATGCAATTGTGATAACCCGAATCGCTCGGCACTTTCAATAATCATGACGGAGGCATTTGGTATGTCAACACCAACTTCAATGACGGTGGTAGCGACCATAATCTGAGTTTCACCTTTCGCAAACCTTGTCATCTCATAATTTTTATCTGCCGGTTTCATTTTTCCGTGAACGATAGAAACCTGATAGTCGGATAGTGGAAATTCACGAACAATACTCTCATAGCCATCCATCAAATCTTTGTAATCCAACGCCTCACTTTCCTGTATTAGCGGGTACACAATATACACCTGTCTACCCTTTGAAATCTCGTCCTTAATAAAGCGAAAAACCTGTAGTCTATTGGAGTCAAAACGATGTACAGTTTTCACCTGTTTTCTACCTGGTGGGAGTTCATCAATTATACTAATATCCAGGTCACCATAAACACTCATTGCAAGGGTGCGGGGGATAGGTGTTGCGGTCATGACAAGCATGTGTGGGGGGCGTTCATTTTTACGCCATAGTTTGCTCCTTTGTGCAACGCCAAATCGATGCTGTTCGTCGATAATTGCAAGGCCTAAATTCTTGAATTTCACCTTATCTTCGAGCAGTGCATGTGTGCCAATTAAAAGATGAAGTGTGCCGTTTTCAAGATTTTCATGTATTTTTTTTCTTTTTGAAGTATTAGTTGAGCCAGTTAGAATAGAAATACTGATATTCAACTTGTTACACCACTCAATTAAGCCATTATAGTGTTGTGCTGACAAAATTTCAGTCGGAGCCATTAAACAAGCTTGAAAACCGTTGTCAAGTGCTATGAGCATAGACATAAAGGCAACTATGGTTTTACCGCTACCCACGTCTCCCTGCAAAAGCCGGTTCATCTGTGCTTTGTTGCCAAGATCATTACGAATTTCTTTTATAACGCGTTTTTGTGCATCTGTTAATTCGAAGGGTAAATGGTCCAAATAAAAGGTGTTGAAGTAATCCCCTACTTCGGTAAAAGGATACCCTTTTATTTTAGATTTATGCAGCATATTTTTACGCAATAACTGCAACTGAATGTAGAATAATTCTTCAAACTTTAAACGATATTGAGCAGCTGCTAAAAGCTTCGAATTTTCAGGAAAATGAATATTGAAAAGAGCTTCGTTTTTTGGCAATAATTTAAGTGCTTCTAAAAGTGATTTTGAGAGTGTTTCAGAGAACGAATTTTTAGCATCGAAGAACAGCTGTTGCATCAATTTATTTATCACTCTGTTTGTGATTCCCCGATTGGCTAATTTTTCAGTTGAAGGGTATACTGGCTGCATAGCAGAACGCAGACTTTTTTCATGCTCTTCCAGCAATTCCATCTCTGGATGAGGCATCGAAAAATGATCATTAAACCAATTTGCCTTTCCGAAGATAACATAAGGAACATTCAGTTTAATACTTTCTCGAATCCATTTATGCCCACGAAACCATACCAATTCCATTTTCCCCGTTTCGTCGGTGAATGTGGCAACAAGTCGCTTTCCTTTCTTTTGCTCAACAGTTTTTATGCTAACTATCTTACCAATTATCTGTATTTCTGCGTTGGTTTTCACCAATTCACCTATTTTGTAATACCGCGTTCGATCCAGATATCGATTCGGGAATAAGTTGATAAGATCCTGTAACGCATGTATATCAAGCTCCTTTTTAAGCAAATCGGCCCGGTTTGGCCCTACGCCTTTGAGATATTCGATAGGAGTTTGAAGGAAATTGGGATTCATAAAACGAATTTAGTTAATTTGGCAAAACAATTGCTGCACTAGACCCATGAAACATTTATTGATACTACTTATTCTGTTCACTACCTTCGGAAATTTCGCCCAACAGACGGATATTGTCGATTTCCTGAGAATTGAAGCAAAAATAAATCCCAACTCTTTAGAAAAAAAGATAACCGGATCTTTACGCTGCACTTTCAGAATTTTAAAGGCTACAGACTCCGTGTTTCTTGATGCTATAGATATAAAAATATTAGAAAGCGCGTTGAAAGGCGTTACTGTTACTGCTTCAGAAAAAAGAATTTGGCTCACAGATTCTTTTATTGAAGGTAGGGAGTACACAGCTTTTTTTTTATATGAAGCTCAGCCAAAACAAACACTTTACTTTACAGGTAATCAGATTTGGACCCAGGGGCAGGGAAAATACACATCTCACTGGCTGCCTAGCATAGATGATATGAACGATAAGATTGAGTTTGATTTACAAATAATCGCGCCTCCAATGAATACCGTAATTGCCAATGGTAAAAGAGAAGAGTTTATGATTTTGGATGAAAAAAAAATAGCCTGGCAATTCAATATGGACCGCCCCATGTCTAGCTATCTTGCAGCACTTGTAATTGGTGATTTTGATAAAATAGAAATCACATCTTCTTCGGGCGTGCCAATCGAGTTGTACTATAAACCTAAAGACTCCAATAAGGTTGAGCCTACATACCGCTACACCAAGGAAATTTTCGATTTTCTGGAAACTGAAATCGGAGTCCCATATCCATGGCAAAATTATAAGCAGGTTCCGGTGCGGGATTTTCTGTATGCGGGGATGGAAAACACGACATTAACGATTTTTTCGGAAGCATTTGTTGTTGATTCGACAGGGTTTAACGACCGAAATTACATAAATGTCAACGCTCACGAAATGGCACACCAATGGTTTGGGAACCTAGTAACCGAGACCTCCGGAACCCATCATTGGTTGCAGGAAGGCTTTGCAACGTACTATGCTTATTTGGCTGAAAAGGAACTCTTCGGAAATGATTATTACTACCGTACACTTTATAATAGTGCAGAACAATTGAAGGCATTGAGCGAAGAGGGTAAAGGGGAATCGCTACTTAATCCGAAGGCTTCATCTCTTACATTCTATGAAAAAGGAGCCTGGGCGCTGCATATATTGAGAGAATTAATAGGCGATACCGCTTTTAGACTAGCTGTAAAAAATTATCTGACCAAGTATCAATATAAAAATGTAAATACCGAAAACTTCACAGCTGAAGTAAATGCCGTTAGCGATGTTAACATTGCACAATGGGAGGAAGACTGGTTGCTACAAAGTGCTTTTAAGGCAGAGCAAGCCTTTAATTCGTTGATGAAGTCTGACTATATAAAAGCCTATCTCAATGCTTTGGCAGTAGGCCAACTTGAATTAAAAGATAAGCGTGAAGAAATAGTAGGTATGCTTAATTACGATGATGATTTTATAGGGCAATTGGCTATATATCAACTGGGGAATGAGGCTCTTTCGGAAGCAATACCATACTATAAAATTGGCTTCGAAACTGGGAATCTTTATACGAGACAAGCCATTGCATTTACGTTGCAAACCATTCCGAAGGAATTACAAAAAGAATATGAGTCGCTGTTGGATGATGATAGTTATGTTACTAAAGAGCTGGCGTTGTATCAACTTTGGAGTACTTTTCAGGATCATAGAGTCCGTTATTTGACCGCCACAAAGGGGATTGAAGGGTTTCAGGATAGGAATCTGCGTCTGTTATGGCTGGCTTTGGCTTTCCTTACGGATGGGTATGAGGTTTCAGCAAAACCAATCTTTAAAAAGGAACTTCAGGGATACACTTCAAATCGGTATAGTTTTGAGATTAGACAGAAAGCATTTGAATATGTAAACGAACTTGATTGGTATGATAAGGACGTAATCGAAAACCTTGTGAATGCAGCTGTACATCATAATTGGAGATTCAGGAATTTTTCCAGAAAATTACTTTCCGAAGTGCTTAAAAACCCTATGGCAAAAGAAATAATTATGAATGAATTGGATAGTTATCCAGAAAAGGAGCGAGATTATCTAAAGACAAAATTAGAGATAGAATGAGAGCATTGGTAATATCTGGAGGGGGGAGTAAAGGCGCATTTGGCGGTGGTGTGGCACAATACCTTCTTCAGGAACTTGACTATAAATACGATCTTTTTGTAGGTACATCCACGGGTAGTCTCCTGATTTCTCATTTGGCGCTCAATAAGGTCGACAAGATTAAGGAGGTTTATACTTCGATAAATCAAAATAGTATTTTTAGTATCAACCCATTTATAGTAAAAAAAAGTAAGTACGGTGGGATGGAAATTGCGATTCGGCACCTTACTATTCTACGGAATTTTATACGCCGAAGCAGAACCTTTGGTGAAAGTCACAACCTGCGTGAATTAATAGGAAGAACGCTTACAGAAGCGGAATTTAACGAACTTAAAAGCAGTAATATTGATGTAGTAGTAACAGTTTCTAACCTTTCGTTGAATCAGGTAGAATACAAATCGGTTAACGATTTTAGTTATGAAGATTTTTGCGATTGGATATGGATTTCCTGCAATTACACACCCTTTATGAGTCTTGTTAAGAAGAACAGTTGCGAATATGCAGATGGTGGTTTTGGTAGTATGGTTCCTATTGAGGAAGCAATTAACAGGGGAGCGACAATAGTGGATGTTATTATTTTGGAAACTGAAGTTACTTATTACAACCGCCTTCCTTCAAGAAATGTCTTTTCACTACTTACCAATATGCATGCCTATATGGTAGACAGGATTGAAAAGCAAAACATTCGGATTGGAAAATTTGTAGCTGCAAATAGTGGTGCAATTATTAACTTTTATTATACACCTACGGTGCTAACAACGAACTCACTTATATTCGACAAAGATAAAATGACACAGTGGTGGGAGCAGGGCTTTAACCATGCGAAGCACAAGGATACCGAATTAAACGAAATAAAAACTCAGGATAATTAGAACAACTCGGCGACTTCCTTTTTAATGTAAGCGAGTGCTTTTTGAGAAGGTGTTATTTCCTCCATAAAATTCCGAAGTAAAAATTCCCTCATAGTATCGGCATCCTTAGACTTTTCATGCATAGATGCTTGTCTAATAATATGTATTGTCGCATTTTTCGCTGCGCTTACAAGACCCCAGCATTCTGGAGTGAGGTAAATTTGCTGCGCGACATTATGCTCAAATTCTTGTTCGATACTGTTAATAAGCAACGCCTCGTATTTTTCAAGATCCTGTGAAAAGGGTTTTACGCGTATCAGTAGTTTATTTGGGTCCAGACGTTCCATGAGCAATGTAACACGTTCATAAGCCTGCAAACGTGACGGTAACATTATATTCTGTGCCTCTTTTTGTATGAGGTAACGTCTTCGACCCTCTTCGTTTGCGGTATGACCTTTAAAGAAATAATAGGCGATAATTCCCACAACAATTGCAGGAAG
>QIJL01000603.1 GCA_003232435.1 Flavobacteriales bacterium
CCATGACCCAACCTCGGCCAGCATTACTCCATTTTCTATCTTTTCTATGATAATTATGCGAATCGTCGGTAGCTAGACCATACATTATGGGCTTACCGTTTTCGAGATATGCGATATTGATCATATCCCACATTTCTTCGGTGGAAATATAGGTAGAATCTCCCATATTATGAACCATGGGATGCCCGTTATACACTTCGAAAAAACGTTCACCGTTCAATGCGATCATATCATTAAGACTTACGGCATAGAAAAAATTGGGATGATTGATGTGCGGCATGATCGGCACTCCTGTTTTCTTTCGCTGAGCGAGAACTTGATCAATATTATTGTTTTGCAAAACATTGACAACACTGCTACCGCCCATGGGTTCGATTTTGTGTTGAATGTTGGTCGCATTCATATGCAAAGGCCTGCCTTCGAACTTATCGGTAATTTCTTCGGATTCAATAACCAAAAATTTCCCTTTTTCCTCTGTTAAGCCCCTATATTCTTCAAAGGTTTTTAGCTTGACCATGGTTTTGCCCGAATCGATTTTATGTTCGACCCAGTCGGCGCCATAAACATCCAAGTATTTCTTGAAAGCATCTTGATAAAGTTGGGCACTATCGATTGCCACCCATTTTTCATGGTCGGCCAAGATATTGTGGTCCGATAGTGCGGCAAAATTATATCCTTTGTCTTTGTACCAATCTAAAATCACTTCCGGAAATTCATCTCCATCGCTCCAATACGAATGGGTATGAAGATTTCCCTTGAACCATTTATTTGATTTTACCTCAACGGAATCAGTTTTTTGCTTTTTGCATCCTATTAACAATAACAACCAAAGGAGGATCGAGATTCGAAATAATTTCATAATGTCTGGGCTTTATTTATTTTTATTTGGAAGGATTTTTACTTTTAACAAAAAAGGCCACTACGGCGGAAGTTACCACACCCATTGCCAAGGCATGGAAAGCACTTTGCAACATATAACTTTTAAGGTTAAAGTAGCCCTCGGCATTTTCGCGGGTCATTTTATCGTTTTCGACGGCATAGTCGATTATATTTTGGAAATAATCGGGCGTGATATAGGTGCTAACGATGTACTGAACCAACGGACTTAAAATCGCAATGAACACGCTAATAATAATTCCGGTGATAAACCCTTGTTTCCAATTCATTGAGCCATTAAAGAATTCTTGCTTTTTATTCTTGAGCGCCAAAACATAAATGATGATCGCGACTACGGCGAACAGGTTCGTGTAAATGGCATGTTTGCCGATATGCTCATCATGAAGACCGACCATTTTTTCGAGCATCATCCAAATAAGCATGGCGACTGAAAAAATGATAGCCCATTTGACCTCTATTTTAAAATTCTTCATATCTATCCTACTTCTTAAATTTCGACAAGGCTTCTTTTGTTAATTCCGAAAGCACAAGTTTTCCGGTAATTGCAGCTCTATCTGTAAGCAAAGTATCCCAATGGGAAGTTCCTTCCCACAACACTTTTTTCCATTCTTCGAGTGCTTCAGGATTATAGGATGCCAATTTTTCGGTAAAAAAGTGAAGCTCTTCATCCATCTTTTTGGAATCGTCAAAAACCTTTGAAAAAAGTCCTTTTTCTTGTGCCCAATAGGCATTTTTCCATTCGGTGGGCGATAACGAAAGTTCGGAAATAGCCGCCTTTCCGATTTTGCGTTCCACTGCGGGAGCAATGACCAAGGGAGCAATGCCGATGGTCAATTCAGATAATCGTATTGCTGCCCCGACCGTTGCAAAAACATAGTCACAGGCAGATGCTAGCCCGACTCCGCCACCCACGGCCCTACCTTGAACCCTGCCGATGATCACTTTTTTGCAAGAACGCATCGCATTGATCACATCGGCAAAGCCCGAGAAGAATACTTTTCCTTCTTTCGAATCGGAGATTGCCATTAATTCATCAAAAGAGGCCCCACCACAAAATGTGCGATCGCCCTCCGATTTTAAAACAATTATAGAAATGGTATCGTTTTTTGAAAGCCCGTTTAATTCGGTGGTCAATCGATCCAACATTTCCGCTACAAATGAATTACTTGCCGGATGGCCGAATTCGACCGTGGCGACCCGATCTTTGATATTGGTATAGATGCTTCCGTTCGGTCGATCAGTTCCCATGAATGTTTGTTTTCCTCAAAATTAGTGGTTTTGAAGCAATGGCCTAAATTTTCTCCTGAATTTAACCACCAATGCCCCTCCCCTGATGACCATCCAAATCGTGAAGGCTATCCAGATACCGATAAGTCCCCATCCCATAAATTTTCCGAAGAACAATGTGGGAACAAACCCCAAGAAAGTGGCGGATAGCAGAACATTTCTCAAAAACCTCATTTCTCCAAGGCCTTTGAACAGACCATCTAAAACAAAGGCCATCGTATTTATCGGCAATGCAAGAATTACAATGAAAAAGATGGAGTAAAAACTTTCGAGCACAATTTCTTCGTTGGAGAACATTCGCCCTACCGGTCGATAGAAAATAACCCCCAAGAGCATCAGAAATAGACTTACGAAAACCCCGTAAAGCGTTATTTTTTTAGCAAGCTTCCAAAGGCCCTTATAATCTTTTGCCCCTAAAAGGCGACCGCCCATAATATTGCCGGCTGCGCCATAGCCATCGATGAAAAATGCCGAGAACAACCAAAGATTGATTGCGATGGTATGTGCCGCGATATATCTGTCGCCTAAAGTGGTGGCTTCTCGAACCGCCAATATCAATGCGGTGTTCAAGGCAAGCGCACGTACAAAGAGGTTCAGGCTCATCACAACCAAGCGGCCCAATTCAGGATGCAATCGTAATTTTAACTTCAAGCTTATATCGGTCTTTATAATTAAAAGGGAGAAGGCCATTATCGCCATTACCCCCTGAGAAATAAGGCTGGCCCATGCAGCCCCCTCTAAATACATGGGTGCTACAACACCTTCAATACCGTAAACTAAAATCAGGTCGAGAATCACGTTCAAAACGGCTCCGACGATTGCGATCATCATGGGCCAAAAAGTGTTTTGAAGTCCACGGAAAATTCCCATTACCGCAAAAACAAAAAGTGTCAACGGAAACCCCCATACGCGTATGGAATAATAAGAAATGCAATACTCTAAAATCTTGCCCGAGGCGTTTAACAATTGAAAAATTTCTTCCACAACGAAAATGGTGGAAAGCAAGATCAATATGCTCAACCCGATATTCAGAAAGATAGCCTGGGCGGGAAGTGCTTTAACTTCATCTAATTTGCCCGCTCCTAGATATTGTGAAATAATTGCGGAAATAACACTGCGGGTTTGGCCTAAAATCCAAATCAACATAGACAAAAAAGAACCGACGATACCTGCAGCGGCAAGTGATTCCAGTCCGTCAACGGGAATGTTCCCTACAATTGCGGTATCGGTTATCGAAAGTAACGGTTCTGCAATACCGGCTATCGTGGCAGGAATTGCCAACTTGTTGATATTCTTAAAATTAATTGCTTTTGTCAATGAAACATTTTATAGCGGAAGTTCATAACAATGAAAAGGATGCTTGCTCTGCTGCGGAAAATATATATTATCCAATTTTTGGTAGCCCCTTGTTTCATAGAATTTTTGGTTGCGTTTGTTTTGGCTGAAAGTGTCAAGTCTAACGGATGAAAAATTGTTTGTTTTGGCGTAGTCTTCCACAAAGGCCATAAGTTCTTGGGCATGGCCCTTACCTTGATTTTCTGGATGGACCGAAAGCCTGTGGATGTATACGTTGTTTCCGTTAGGTGCGATCCACTGAACGGCCTTGTACTCTTCATCCATATAAGTTGAGATTACAATGGTTCCGGTAATTTTATCATCATGCACCAACACGAAAAGTTCATCTCGTGCGATATCCCTTTCATAATGTTCTCTTGAAGGATAATCTTCATTCCATTGATAGATTCCTTTGTCTATCATGTGTTGGGCGCAAGCCTTGGAAATGGTAATAATATCGGTAACTTCCGATATATTTGCACGCCGGATCATTACTTTGATTTTAATTGTAAATTTAGAGTATAAATGTAAATCCATAGCACAAAATAATCCGTATAAGAATGTTCGTAAGTTTGCCGAAATGCGAAACGGGCGAAGAATAAAAAAAATCAACCGATGAAAAATATACTGGTGCCGATCGGCACATCTCCGAATTCACATGAAACCTTACAATATGCAGTGGATTTTGCAATGGAATTTTCCGCTAAGATCTATGTCATGGAGGTTTTCAGTATTGCCGTGGGCGTGGGAAGCATGGCGAATATCGGAGAAAAAATAGCGAAAACCGTCAAGGAACATTTAAGGGAGGTAATCGATAAGGTAAACGCAAAAGGGGTAGAAATCAAAATTGCGACCTATAAGGGCGACCTTGCCGATGGATTGAAAGAGATCGACGAAGAATTGGGAATCGACATGATCATTATGGCCCCTCGAAGCAATGATATAAAAGAGGAAATTTATCTTGGCCCTGTCTCCGGGTCAATAATTAAAAAGACCGATATTCCGGCCCTAATAGTTCCCAAGGGAACAGAATATAGCCCTTTCAAAAGCGTTTTAACCGCATTTGGTTCGGGGGTTGTGAAAAAAAGTCGCGCCCTGGAACCGCTGTTGGTCATTCAAAAGAAGTTCAAGACCAAGGTAAATCTTTTATTGGTCAAAAATGCTGGTTATACAGAGGCCGACCTTAAGATCAACCCCGCTTTGATAAACATAAGTTCGAACGTGACCATTACCGAACACGCCAATACTTATTTAGGTGTGCTTGAACATTTTCAGTCTCATCAACCTGACCTTCTGTGTGTCTTTAGACGTAAAAGAGGCTTCTTTAAAAGTCTCTGGGAAAAGAACACCATTCCGAAATCTGAGTTTTCTGCCCGTATTCCGGTATTGGTATTACGTGTGAAGAAGGATTGACACACGGATTTCTTTACGCTCTATTTTGATACTTTGGCCAAAATGTCTTTCCTTTGCGACACTCTAATTTGGGGGATTAGCTCAGCTGGCTACCCGCCCGTACCGAACGGGTACGTTCGGGCGGGGAGCGCAAAACGACATTATGTGTTTTACGTACGTTCTTTTTAGCAAAGGTTTTGGCCGTTGTTATGTAGGTATTTCGGATGATGTCGATAAAAGGATGGTTGAGCATAATAGCGGTAAAACCAAGAGTACAAAAGCATTTGTTCCTTGGCATCTGGTTCACATTGAAGCGTACTCTTCAAAAGTTGAGGCAAGGAAAAGGGAAAAATATCTAAAATCTGCCGCAGGCAGAAGATGGAGAAAGAAAAATATTGATTTGGGGGATTAGCTCAGCTGGCTAGAGCGCTTGCCTGGCAGGCAAGAGGTCACCGGTTCGACTCCGGTATTCTCCACGATTTAGATTCAAGCCTTCGAGAAGTCGAAGGCTTTTTGTTTTTAAGAAAATAATAACGAAGGTAATTTCAATCACTGAAAGCATATAGGTAATTTGTAAAAAAATTCAACATGCAAGATTTAAAAAATAAGGTAGCCTATATCACTGGGGGTTCAAAAGGAATAGGTTTTGGTGTGGCCAAAAAATTGATTGGGGCAGGAATGAAAGTTGCCATAAGCGGTCGAACTTTAAAAACCGTGCAGCAGGCAGCTGATTATTTAGGGAGAGAGAATAATGTAATGGGGTTAGCGTCAAATGTTAGCCTATATGATGATGAGAAGAGGGCCATTGAACAGATTTTGGAGAAATGGGGCCAACTCGATGTGGTTTTTGCGAATGCCGGAGTGGGCCATTTTATGCCCGTGGATGAAATGTCTACCGAACATTGGAATCAGATGATCGACACCAATTTAACAGGGGTCTTTCTCACTCTTAAAGCTTCTGTGGAGGCCCTGAAGAAATCGAAGGGATATTACATGACTCTTGCAAGTCTGGCCGGAACGAATTTTTTCGCTTCGGGCGCTGGTTATAACGCAACAAAATTCGGAGTCGTTGGTTTTACGCAAGCGGCAATGTTAGACCTTCGAAAATATGATATAAAAGTCTCTACGATTATGCCAGGTTCGGTGGCTACACATTTTAATAACAATGAGCCCGCCGAAAAAGACGCTTGGAAAATTCAGCCAGAGGATATTGGGGCTCTCGTTTTAGATCTTTTGAAAATGAACCCGAGAACATTGCCAAGTAAGATCGAGGTGCGGCCTAGTAGGCCAGACAAGAAATAAAATTAAACCTCTTTTTCCAAAAAAGGAATGTCCGGATCGCAGATTTCCAAGATCAACTTTTTTAATTGTTCTTGAAAATCAGAAAGGATTTCTTGAGTGATTTCGGTATTTTTTTTTGCCCAACTTCCCCTTTTATCTTTCGTTGCGAATTTTAGAAGTCCGGCTGGTAGATTTTTAAAAGAAATGATGCCCGATTCAATATTTTGAACGGTTTTTTTATCATTGAACATTAAGGCGTAACATAACAACTGGAAAGCCTTGCTGTAATTGTAATCAGTTATGATTTCTTGCCAATCGACTATTTCAACGTTTTTAGATTCTACCTTGCCTGTTTTATAATCAATGATCCTGATGAGATCATCTTTCTCGTCTATTCGATCTAGTTTGCCTTTTAGTACGACTGGAAAATCAAGCTCTGGAATATCGATATTTATTCGAAATTTTTCCTCAAGTCCCAAAATTTTAACACTGTGATTCGACACTTCCTTAATTTCAAAATCGATAAAATTCTCAATGTACTTTACAATAACATTATAGGCGATCAGATTTTTTCCTCTAGTAAAATCCCCGCCGGTATAGCTGCTCTTGAACTCAGCTTCTAAAAGACCGCGAATTTTTGGTTTTAGAGCTTTCAGCTGATTTTCTTTCAAAAACCGGCCCACAAACGGAGTGTAAATTTTCTCTAGGGTATCGTGCACTATTGTTCCAATGGTATTGGCGGCAACGTTTTCTTCGACCTCGAGTAAATCATCGATTTTCAATAAGTTTCTTTTGTAAAATTCTATGGGGTTGCGGATGTAGTTGCTCAACGAAGTAGGGGAGAAGCCACCCGCCGCATGGTTTTTTATTAACTCCATTAAACTAGAGTCTTTGCAAATCGATTCAGGTTCTTTCTTGGAAGGAATTATTGTTGGCGCGGCTATCGTTTCGGTAATTTCGTCGATCTTATTTTTATCAGTTAAAAGTTGCATGATAAGCCGACTTTTTTCCCCACCCTCCAGAACATCTGGCTCCGTATTATAAAGTAGATAAATATTTTTTGCTCGTTGCAACAATCGGTAAAAATGATACGTATAGACAGCATCTTTTTCCTTGTAAGTGGGCAAACCGAAACTGCGTTTGAGATCTAGTGGTATAAATGAATTATTCGATTTGCCAGATGGTAATATTCCTTCGTTTACAGAGGTAAGTATTACGGTTTCAAAATCAAGGTTTCTACTTTCCAACATCCCCATGATTTGTAAACCTTCAAGGGGTTCACCTTGAAAATCTAAGGTTTCATGTGCTAATAGTTCGTGATAAAGGCTTTGAAGCGATTTCAGGTCATTTACAAAAGGATATTGCTGAACAAGTTCGCTGATTTGATTGAAAAGTTTGTGAAACCTATAAAGGTATTCCAGCTCGAGATGGTTATTACCAACCTCAAGTTTTAAGCGGATAATGTCGATCAATTGTATACATTTTATCAGAAAACTGGTGGGAGATGGGATTTCTTCTGAAAATAACAGAGCTAAATTTTCCGCTTGGGGTGGACAGATTTTGATTAATTGGGTACTTTGTACGAATGACCAGTTTTCAGAGGCAATAGTTTTTGAAATATTTTTGGCGTAGTTTATATTTTGCTCGGTTAGTAAGATCTGAAGGTACGAATGTGATACAAAATCTAGAATTGTTCGGTGATACCACCCTCTAGCCTCTTTATTGATATATAAATTCATCAATTGCTCGAACAGACTAGCCAAAGAAGTTTTGTTCAAGGGGTACCCCATTGTAATATTGATGTTGTTTATTTGCTCGGGAATTGAATTTAAAAGCGGGGTCAAAAGGGTTTCATCGCCTAGGACAACAGCTGTACTTTTTAAAACTTCTTTGTTCGAATTTCCATGCTGACCAAGAAGACTGCCAACAAATTTTGCTTGGGATACGTTTTTAGGGACTCCAACGATTTGAATGTTCTTCGATGACAAGTAGTGATTGCTGACTCCTTTCATTTTTGCCTCTTGAAAATAGCTCCAGGATTTTAAGTAATCCCTCAAGAAAAAACCGGCATCATGTATGGGGTCGTCCAAAAAATAATTATCAATATCCCAATATATTTTGTTTTTAGGGTCGGATATCATTTTTTGAATGATGAAAGCCTCGGATTTGTTCAGGGCGTTAAACCCGACAAATACATGATTTTTATCCTTTGTGGCAGTCACATAGTCTTCTAATTTTTCAAACGCCTGCCGATAGACCAATCCTTGATGGCCGAGGCCTTGGTTCAAAAGACCTTGGTTGAAGGCATGGTACAATGGCTCTAGTTGATTCCAAAAATGAAGATAATCCTCCATCATTTTGGTTTTTTCCGATTCAGGTGACCAATGTGAAATCTCTTGGATATCGGCCAGATTCGAAAATATTTTACTGGCATCCACCAAATGGCGATCAATCTCATTGAAATCTTGCAGTAGTGTATTAGCCCATTTTGAAAATGTGTAGAAGTCAATATTTTCGACAGGAGCAATTTCTTCGTAAACCTTATAGAGCTCAAATAATTGCTGGGTATGCGATGCAGAAGTCAAACCCGAAACTTTTTCGATAAAGCCTTCGATGCTTAAAATCTCAGGTGCAAAAAGGGTTTTTTTGGCCGTTTTGGCAAGCGCATTTTGAAGAAAGACGCCACTGCGTTTGCTAGGAAGTACAAATATGATATGCTCGAGCTTGTCTTGTTTCAGACAGACCTCATGAACAACTTCTTCCAAAAAACTCTGCATGGCCAAAAATAAAAAAGCCCTGACATAATCGTCAGGGCTTTAATAGAATTATTTAGTTAAAACCTAAATCCCTTATTTTACCAAGTTGATTTCTGTTCTTCTATTTTCTTTTCTGCCACTTCTGGTTTTATTAGAAGCAATCGGCTGAGCTTCACCATAACCGATGGCAGTCAATCTAGCAGCACCGATACCTTCGGCAATCAAGAAGTCTCTTACTGAATTAGCACGTTTCTCTGAAAGTGATTGATTCAATTTCTCACTGCCAACACTATCGGTGTGACCCTCAACTGTAAATTTAGCAGTAGGATATTCGCCCAATATTCTGATGATATCAACGAATACCGAGGTAGTTTCAGGTTTCAAACTAGCTTTACCCGTATCGAACAAAATAGTTTTAGCATAGTCGTTCAATTGCTTCTGAACTTCTTCAGTAACTTCTGGACAACCATTGTTGGCAACGGTACCGGCAACATCAGGACATTGGTCATCTTTGTCCAATACGCTGTCACCATCTTTATCTGCCCATGGACATCCTTTGTTTTCAGCAGGACCTGCTTCATTAGGACACTCATCGTCTTTATCGGCTACTCCATCACCGTCAGCATCGGGACAACCACCTAGGTTAGCCAAACCAGCTTCGTTAGGACAAGCATCATCTTTGTCAGCAACACCGTCGCCGTCAGCATCAGGACAACCGTTCATTTCTTTAGAACCAGCTTCGTTAGGGCAGCTATCCTTGCTATCCTCGATTCCATCACCATCAGCATCCGGACAACCGTTGAAAGCCTCTAGACCTGCTACCTCAGGACACGCATCGTCTCTGTCATAGATTCCGTCACCGTCAGTGTCAGTTCCACCGAACCTCACAGAAATACCGGCGAAATGCTGCCAGTGCGTAGCTAAATAGTCTTCGAAAGCATTTTTATAGACGGTCTGAACAGTAAGGCCTATATTCTCGGTAAACCAAAAATTGACACCAACACTTCCATTTACGGTTCCGGCACCAATTTCATCGATCCAAGTATAACCACCACCGACTTCGACAAAAGGATCGATTACCGTTTCTTTTAGGAAATTATATTTGATCGTACCATCTATTCCGTAGTAAGAAAGATCGGATACCTCGACATCTCCCCATTTACTAATCTTGTTTAAAGAACCTCTTGCTCCGACAGAAAATCCGTCTCCCACAGACTTCGATACAGCCACATAAGAGATTGAAGGAAGAATGTTCCAGTTGTCGGTCGCATTGAAAAGCTGATTGCCAAAAGAACTTACATCGCCAGTCGGAAATACGTCTACCGCATTTGCCCCAAAGCTAACCTGCCAAGGGTTGTTCTCGTCTTGCGCTTGTATGTTGTTAAAACCCATTACAAGCAGGGCAACAACCAATAATTTGCTAAGATGTTTCATGTTCAAATTTTTAAGTTTAAGTGTTTATTAGCAGCAAATGTAAGTTGTTAAATATTATTAACAAAATCAATTTCTCATTTTTTTTAGTGCATTTTCTCGGAAAAGCCTGCATTTAAACGATTTTTAATGCCTTTCCAACATCAATAAACGCGGTAATGGCCCGATCAAGATGTTCGATTTTATGGGCTGCGGAGAGCTGAACCCTTATTCTGGCCTTATCTTTGGGAACCACGGGAAAGAAAAATCCGATAACGTAAATGCCTTTTTCTAACAGCATATTGGCCATTTGTTGTGAAAGCTTGGCATCGTAGAGCATTACGGGTACTATTGCAGAGTCGCCTTCAACAATATCAAAGCCTGCAGATTTCATTCCTTTTTTAAAGTACTCAGTGTTTTTCTCTAGTTTATCGCGCAGGTCCGAATTATTTACGAGCATATCGAAAACCTTGATCGAAGCTCCGACAATAGCGGGTGCCAACGAATTTGAAAACAAGTAAGGTCTTGAACGTTGACGTAGCATTTCGATAATTTCCTTTTTACCTGTGGTATAACCACCCATAGCCCCTCCCAACGCCTTACCTAGGGTGCCGGTGACAATGTCGATTTTACCCATGACATTCTTTGCTTCCAAAGTGCCTCGCCCGTTGGCACCTATAAAACCGGCGGCATGGCATTCATCGACCATGACCATGGCATCGTATTTTTCGGCCAGTTCACAAATTTCATCTAATGGGGCCAGTACACCGTCCATTGAAAAAACCCCATCGGTTACGATAATCTTGAAACGCGCGTTATCGGTATTGGCCTGTTGCAGCTGTTTTTCAAGGTCCACCATATCACTATTGGCGTATCGATAGCGCTTCGCCTTGCATAACCGCACACCATCTATTATAGATGCATGGTTCAACGAATCTGATATAATCGCATCTTCCGCAGTAAGCAAAGGCTCGAATACACCACCATTGGCATCGAAGGCAGCAGCGTATAATATGGTATCTTCAGTACCATAGAAATCTGCGATTTTTTGTTCGAGCTTTTTATGGATGTCTTGAGTCCCACAAATAAAACGTACCGAGGACATTCCGAATCCGTGGGTGTCCATTGCATCTTTTGCGGCCTGAATTACTTCAGGATGGGATGATAGCCCCAAATAGTTGTTCGCACAGAAATTAATTACTTCCTCTCCAGTCGAAATTTTGATTACCGCATCTTGGGCAGTTGTAATAATTCGTTCTTTTTTGAAAAGTCCGTCGTCTTTGATGGCCTGTAGCTCTTTCTGTAAATGCTGCTTGATATTTCCGTACATAAGGTGCTATATAAATTCTAGGTTTACTTCTTTATCGATGTATACAATGATTTTGTTCTTGACAGTGAATCCCATTTCTTCCAAGGCGTCGGCATAGGAATAAATTTGTTCTTTATGCTTCTGATTTTTCTTCCCGGTCTTATAATCGATCAGGGTGACCTTGTTATCGAATATCGAGATTCGGTCGGGGCGCAAGAGTTTTCCTTCCGCCGTCAAAATATCCCTCTCGTTCATGACGGTGTATTTGTCGGTGAAAAATTCTTTTAGGTTAGGATGCCGTATCACCTTTTCTACATTCTCTCTAATATCGGCTATTTCGTTTTGGGCGACATCCCCATTTTTCAAAGCCATTGCTAACGCCTTGTCTAAATCTTCGTGGGTTTCGATTAATCCTAATATATAATGTATAAAGGTGCCATGTGCAATTGCTTCTTTCCTTTCGGAATCCCATAACATTCCCCCGGTAGTAACTATTTTGAAATTTGGTCGATCCCGATAAGAGTATTGGTATTGAAAGGTCTCTTCATTTTCTTCCGTGACCACTTTCATAATATGTTCTTCCAAAACCCCGAAAGAATAAGTTGGCATTTCATCGTTCCAAAGATTTTTCCCCTTTAAGTAGTTAATGAATAGATCGGAATAACGGTCAATTTTCTGATTGGCCGATCTATTTGATTTCTTTTCCGAAATAACGTATAGCGCTTTTTCGGCCCTGGTCAATGCCAC
>QIJL01000431.1 GCA_003232435.1 Flavobacteriales bacterium
CTAGGCCCTCAATATACGACAAAATGTAAAAATTTAATAGTTGCCGGTCATACTGTCACAGAATTTTAAAGTTTTCTGTACAAACCGAAATGGTAAATCAGCATCAAGTTTTAGAGTGGACCTCTTGAGTACCTGAACGAAAATTTAAACGCAAAGAGCGCAAGGAAAAATCGCAAGGTTCGCAAAGTATGTCAATAACCTCGGGGCAAGCCCACGAGGCATGAAAAAGGAAAACACCTTAATCATTTCGATGCAAGCCCGCCCGAATGACTTGGTCGGGCGGGCATCGGGGAATTAAACCCACTGGTGGGATTAAAACCAATATAATATAACTTTGCGAACCTTGTGTAAATCCCTACCGGCAGGTTATAAACTAAATACGCATCTTGAATTCTCCGATTTTTCATGTGTCATGAGTATAGAACTCGTTTGAACCAGTTCATATAATTTAAAAAAAAGGAGCGAATTCTATTTGACTTTTCTATTTTTGCAATCCAATTTCGGGATGTGGCCCTTCGACACTTCGACTGCGCTCAGTGCAGGCAAGCTCAAGATAGGCTCCGCCCTACCCCGGTCTGTATTGGTGGATTGGAATTTGAAATTTGTTTATTGAAATTTAACAGCGTTAGCTGTTTTTTCGGGATGTGGCGCAGTCCGGTAGCGCACACGGCTGGGGGCCGTGTGGTCGCAGGTTCAAATCCTGTCATCCCGACTTAACTATTTTCATATAGTTACATGACGTTGCAGATCACCTGATCTGCAACGTTTTATGTTTTTAGGGGTACCGGATGAAACCTCATGAAACCACCTGAAAACTAATCAATCGTGTCGATAACGGGAGTTGTAAAACCCTTTTATTCTTGTAACTTTAAGTAGCTTTTGAAGGTAATTTACTTTGTGCTTTGCCCTCTGAATTTATTTAATTTAAAGCTACAAGACATGTTAGAAAACAGTAGATTATCTATTCTTTTCTTCACTAGAAAACACGAGAAAGAAAACGATGCATTAAAGATTTATGCACGTGCCACTATTGACGCCAAAAGAACGGAATTCAGTTTAAATCGGGATTTAAAAGCTAATTTATGGGATAAAAACTTCACCACCATCATTGCCCCGATATTGACTTGCGACGACAACATAGCCCCAACTGGCCGCTTTGGCTAGAATATATGCCATTTTATACTCGTTCAAAGAACCAAATTCACGGTTACCCCCTCTGTTATATATTGAACTGGTTTAAACTTCTTGTTTGGAACCGAAAATATCGGCTTTTGTGCCCAGATGAGGTCATTTTTTATCAGCATCCGCCTATGGCGGACGGTGATCAAAAATGGCGAAATATGGGTGCAAAATGTGATATTTGTAGGTAAAAGAGAAAGGTTTAAACCAGTTCATTATTACGGGATACGATTTGCCTGTTTCTTTCGGATGCGCCATATACCCTTTTACCTTTAACCCATCGCTTTTGTATAAAAAGGTTTTCATTGCCACTTCATTGAGGTAATTGTATTTAGGCTTTAGCGATGCGTCTTCATTGGTAAGATCCGCAAAAAGCACGGGATGGTCTTAAACTTGAAATTCTTGTTGTGATATGATGTCGCCATTTTGAGCTGCACACGACAAACTACAAAAAAGGATGTTTATTAAACGGCTTATTCTAATTGTCATGGGGCCTGTTTTAATAATGTTTCCGGAACCAACTCTTTCCCGTCAACGAATAATCTATCGATCCTTGTCAGATTAGAAAGTCTATCTATCGGATTGGCGTTAAGGAGCAATAGGTCTGCTTCATACCCGGCTTGTATCTTTCCGATTTTCCATCCAAATGCCTCTCCAAAATTAGAGGTGGCCGCCGCCAATGTTTCTTCAATGGTAAGTCCGACTTTCGTATGCAAGAGCATCAGTTCGGTATGCAGTGATATCCCCGGCATGGTGCCCCAGACATCGGTAGCGCTTCCAGAGAGGTACTTTGCCCCGGCTTTATAATATGTGGGCTCCAATACGGCGGTTTCGTTTAGGATCAATTGGGTGTAGGCCTTTTGTTCTTCCTTATCTATATTGTGTTTTCCCGTTTGCGGATCAGCGGGCCTGTTTATATCTTCAGGGTCGAGAATCGTGGCCACAGGATCTAGCCAGGGATTTTTTGCATCGGGCAGATCCAAATAAGACAGGCTCATGGTCGGCATGATATACGAACGGGACGCTGCTAAATTTTGAGCGTGTTTCAGCAATGCGGAATCGTTTTTCCGTACTTGGGTAAGGTAAGAGTAATACTTCCATTTCGGACTGTCCAAATCATTAGAAAATGGATTGTGAGCTACCGCATTTGCCATATCACGGGGTGCAATATCAAGAGAGTAACGAGTGGTATGAACAAAGGCATCCAGACCAATATCCATACCTTGTTTGTAAGTGGTCAGTCCCAGTTCACCAATGGTGGCCATCCCCAGCGATTTGGCATGCGCGTGTACCTTTTCGGTCTGGTCCGGAGTAAGTGCATACATCATTAGCAACACTTTGTAACCGGCATTATATAAACTGTCTATTTTCGATATCAGATCAGCATCGGTAGTGTAATCTTCTCCTATTCCCCCTAATCTATATATACCTGGCCCTGGGTCTGCATTGGGGTAAAAAGGACCCCTCCGATACCCGTCTACTTCTAATATGGAAGTAATGCCTTTGTACAAATAGGCATTGGCATAGGATTGGTTGTTAAGTGTGGCAAAACCATCTATCAAACCCGGCATAAGGTACTTGCCTTTGGCATTGATTATTTTTTCTGGAGCAAGACCTTCAGGTTTGTCGGCCAAGGCACCATAAGATTGGATCTTGCCTTTCTCAATGTAGATATAGGAAGAAGGAATGATTTCTGTGGGCTTTCCGGGGTTGATAAGGGTGGCTCCTTCGATCAACAGATTGTCTTTTAACAGATCAGGGGAACAGGCCGTAAAAAGTATAATAGTCAACAAAACAAATATTTTCATAGGGTCTGAATATGCAACTAAAAGTAGCGAATATTTATCTTTTTTCGATGTACTGCCAGTAAATTTTTATGCCTAATGCTACTACTGTCAGAATATTAGCGTTGATAAGAAGACCAAATCACTTAACTTATGAAACTACACTGTATTTTAGGCCTGTTATTATTAATAACATTCTGTACAAGGTCAGGGCAATGACGAAGAAACACATTCTTGTGACACGAATGCCTTAACTTTAAATGAAGGAAAATTATGGCTCGAGAAACAGAGACAACCCAAGTATGCCCGAACGGCAAAATTCATTAAAGCCACAGCCTCTATCCTCTATTCTCCTTTCAAATTTAAAGGAGAGTCTGACCCTTCCATACCCGACATGAATGCTGTAAAAGAGTTTTAAAAAAAAATTCTCGTAACATATACTTTAAATACTACCATAACTCCTGTTATCGAATTGCCATTTACTCGGCAGCAGGCTATCAATGATAACAATATAACTTGGGAGGTCTCACTTGATAATGAACTAAAAAGTAGAGGATATGATCCAGCAGATTTCGATTACAATATAATAAGAAGCCACAGTGGCCAGCCTTTTGCAACCGGTAACGCTGCAGGTGGCAATAGAATTCTATTGTTTAAAAGTGCAGCTTGGATTGCTTGTCATGAAATTGAACATACTTTATATTTTGTCACTGGTTTTTCCGGTAAAATATTACACCATGCCAATCTTTGGAAAGTTTCTAATTCAAACAATGCTATTGGGCCAGGAAATTCTTTGGAATACGGCAATAGATTTAGTGTAATGGGAGGCGGTTCAAGAGATTCTTCATTACCCCATAAATAAATTATGGAATGGATCAGACCCGATGAATATATTAAGGTTTATAACAACGGTACTTACCGTATATATACGTATGATAGGGGTACAAAAGAGCCTGGCAGAAAGTATGGTATTAAGATAAAAAAAGTTACTCCCTTGAAAAGTAATGAGTATCAACCCGTTGTGCATTTTAAATAATGCTGATTTTAATGTTGTTGATATTCCTGTTAAATATAAACCTGTTGATATATTGAATAGTTGTAAGTGCTGTTATTCTTGCTAATATTCTTGTTTTAAACCCTTGAAAAGGCTTTGCATAATTACGTCTTATCATAAACTGGTCACATAATTGAGAGAATAATGTTTCTATTCTTTTTCTTCTAAAAATATAAAGCTGTTTTTTATACCCCTTTTGATTTCTTCCCATAGGTGTATTCAAGGCTATGTTACAAGTTTGGGAGAACAGTTGGCAGGGTTACTTGCTTCGGTAGCTACGATTGATACCTATCCGTTTTTTGTCTATCTCTTGGACGGAATTGTCAATTTTGCCATCCCTTCAGGTGGTGGTGAGTTTGCTGTGATCGGACCAAGTGTTATCGAAGCTGTTCGAAATATTGCGGTAGGAGCGTCTCCTGAAGAAATGACCACAATAACTTCTAGAGCCTCGATGTCAATTGCTTATGGGGAGAGTTTGACCAATTTACTTCAACCTTTTTATTTGCTCTTGGTACTACCGGTAATGGGTGCCGGAATAAAAATTCAAGCTAAGGGTGTTATGGGTTATTTGGTAGTGCCTTTTATGCTCTACTTTATTATTCAATCGTTGATGGTAATTTTTGTTCCGCTCTAGTTTTGACACCAGTTAAGTTGTACTTTTAATATATTGTTGTCCGATTAAAATTATCTAGATCTATTTAAAGCCTTGCTATTGTTAAGTTTAAAGGGGTTTTGAAATAAGGCACCTTGCTTTTGGATAATGTAATGAAAATTATAAGATGTAAAATTCATATATCACTACTAAGCAGGTTATCGGTTAGTTACAGTCCCATCTTCGTTCTTTATTCTAACAGCGACCTGTGCTGAGCCTGTCGAAGTAAGCGGTCTTGTATCCCCGCCTGCCAACCCTACGGCAGGTAAACCGGCGGGCAGGTTTAACCGGACAACAATGATTTTAATACTTAAATCGGTAACCAACTAAACGGAGATTTTAAATGCAGACAATTAAGGATTTAATAGGGTTGCTGACCCTTAAAAAAATAGACGATACCATTTTTGAAGGAGAAAATTATCAAGCTCCTTGGGGGAGGGTTTTTGGAGGTCAGGTATTGGGGCAAGCCTTACATGCGGCTTACCAAACCGTTCCTGAAGAACGAATCGTGCACTCTTTGCACGGTTATTTTATTTTAGGGGGGGATTTGCAGTATCCTATCCGATATGAGGTTGATACGATTAGAAATGGCGGAAGCTTTACCACGAGAAGAGTAGTGGCGAAACAAAATGGGAAAGCTATTTTTAATATGGCAGCATCCTTTCAGGTAAAGGCCGAGGGTGTTGATCATCAGATTCCGATGCCGAATTTGATTCCCCCGGAAAAGCTTACCACCAGCCTTGAACAACTGGAAGAAATAAAAGAAGCCTTCCCAAGCGCATATCAAAGACTGAAAGCAATCCAACCCAAGGTGTTCAATTTCAAACCTGTGGAAAAATTCACGGCTCAGTTAGCAAAAAATGGCTCGCCTTTTTTCAACACTTGGCTTCGTACCTCTGAAAAAACATCGATTGATTTGAGAATGCAGCACCAACTTTTGGCATATGCTTCGGATTACAATTTGCTTACCACTGCAACCTTACCACATCGTGAGCAGCTCAACAAGGGCACAACCTTTTATGCCAGTTTAGACCATGCCATTTGGTTTCATCGTGATTTTGATATCCAAAATTGGTTGTTATATAGTATGGATAGTCCAAGTGCGTCGAACTCTAGAGGATTTGCCAGGGGGAGTGTCTTCGATAGAAAGGGTGTTTTGGTTGCTTCGGTAGCTCAAGAAGGTTTGATGCGTCAAAGTAGGTAACTGGTCAATTGATTTGGTCAAGGGTTGTCGAATCGATACATTGTTGTTCACTTTAGAAAACCGAACTTAAAGCGCAATAAATGTTAAACCTAGCCACATTATTGGAAAATAGTGCTCAAAAGTATGCCAGTGGGAACCCTATCTTGGGTCGCTGCCAAAATATTACTGTAATCAAAACCAACTTCGTTGGGGTCAGGGGCGATGCGCCCGTTCCAATTTACATTCCCGCTTCCTAGGCCCAGATGCCATTTTCCGACAATTTCTGGGTGGTACCCTTGCTTTTTCAACATTTTCGGAATCGTAGTTTGAACGGTATCAATTATAAGCGGTGCCGTTCCCGGAAGGATTTTCGCACTCTTAGAGACTGTTTTGAAATATCTCGATTATTTTGCTTCTATCAGTGCCTGTTCTTCCTCCTACGGCGGACAGGTGTTTACTAAAAAGGTTATCAATTGGTTACGATCAGGTCTTTGTTCTTTTTTCTTTTAGCGCAGCGGTCTTATATCCCTGCCCGCCATAGGAGGGTCTTATCGGACAACAATGATTTTGTTTGAATAAGGTTAGTTCTCTCCATTGATAAAGCCAAGGCGACTGTTTACCATGAAAAAGCATTGTTAAACACGATTCCTTTCTCTGCCAAGGCCTCAATATTTGGCATTGAAGCCCCATTCTCATCATACAATTTTAAATAGTGTTTTGAATTGTCTTCAGAGACCAGCCATACAATGTTAGGTTGGTCGGGATGCGTCTGCGAATGAAGTCCTGAAGAACAAAACAGAATCAGAAGAACAATATATCTAACCATTTAGAGAATTTTGCAAGTTCCGTAGTCATCATCAGTATGAAAAATTATCGAACTACCCTTCCTGAAACATTGCCGCCCATAAGTCTTTCTACCTCTGCCCGCGTGGAATAATTAAAGTCGCCCTTTATGGAATGCTTCAGGCATGAAGCGGCTACGGCATATTTTACAGCCACTTGGGGGTCGTTCAATTCAGGGGTGGTCAAGGCAAAAATCAAACCACCTGCAAAGGCATCGCCCCCTCCTACTCTATCCACTATGTTTTTTATCTCATAAGGATTGTAATTATCGTTTATATCCAAAGGGGCAAAATATGGCTGGTCTGACTTGGCATCAAATAACATGGCTCCCCAATTGTTATGGCTTGCCGAAAGACTTTCGCGAAGGGTTATGGCCACTTTGGCAACATTTGAGAATTGTTCTACCACTTGACGCGCCACATCCGGGTAACGTGAAGTGTCCAACGCACCAGAATGTACATCGGTAGCACCTGCCTGTATCCCCAAAACATCATGGCAATCTTCCTCATTTCCTATTACCACATCAATAAACGGTAAAATACCGCGCATGGTCTTCTGCGCCAAATCGCGAGCGGAAAAGTTAGAATCCCAGTTCCAAAGTTTTCCTCGAAAATTCAAATCAATGGAAACTGAAGCTCCTGCCTCTTTTGCTTTCTGCGCTGCAATTAGTGTTGCTTCCGCGGCGGTTTTCGAAAGTGCTGGGGTTATTCCACTTAAATGTAGCCATTCGACATCCTTGAAAATGCTATCCCAATCATAGGCACTAGCCGGGGTAATGGCAACCGCAGAATCCGCGCGATCATAAATTACATTACTAGGCCTTTGGTTTGCACCCGTTTCCAAAAAATACAAACCCAATCGACCGTAATCAGTTCGCAAAATATATCTGGTATCAATTCCAACTGCGCGGATGGAATCCATTGTCGCTTCAGCCAAGGCATGTTTGGGCAAAGCAGTCACATAACGTGCTTTTCCACCAAAATTGCAGATCGAGGCTGCAACACCCCGCATAGGTTATGTCAAAATTTCTAGTTTGACGTAAGCGCATATTTGCAGGTGGCGCTAGGCGCCCCATGATTTCTCCAAAAGTTACAACTGTTTTCATCTATTATTTTAAGACCTGATTTTGCCAACTAGTTCTCTTATTTCCCTTGCATTATTTGTGATAGCGTCCCAGCTTTCAGATTGAATCAAGGGTCGTTTCGCGACCCACGTGCCACCAATGGCGGTTATGAGGGGAGACTGAAGGTAAGAACTTGCATTATCGATATTACATCCACCTAAAGGAATAAATTTCAGTCCCAAATGATTATATGGGGCGGACATACTTTCAAGATGTTTCATTCCTCCCGAAGTTGCAGCAGGGAAAAATTTCAGGACACGGCATCCTTGCTCCAGAGCAATTTCTATGTCTGTTGGGGTCATTACTCCAGGAGCAAAAGACAACCCTTGTCTGCGCGCTTCAGTAATTATTTTTGGGTTACAACCCGGTGAAACTGCAAAATCGGCCCCTACATCAACAACTGCTTTCACTTGATCTACTGTCAATACAGTACCGAAACCTAAGGTTATTTCCGGCACTTCCTTTTTAATGGCCTTGGCCGAATCGATGGCCGCCGGAGTTCGAAGCGTTAGTTCAATGGCATCGACCCCCCCTTTCAAAAGAGCTCGGGCCATAGGTACTGCATGCTTGACTTCATCAATGATAAGTACAGCAACCACACCGCTATCATCTATTTTCTTTGTTAGTTCAGGAGACATTGCCTGTTGTTCCGTAGATATCATATTCAGGAAATTTAGAACAGTAAACCTATAAAATTATATCGTATTTGATGTGCCAAAAAATATTCATTTTGTTGTATTTACATATCAATATCAAAAACAGGGCTATCCAAGAAAATGGTACTGCGATCCATGCGACCACCAAGGTCTTCATCAAAAAGTATTGAGATACGGTCAACTTTTTCAAGCCCACCCGTGCCATCGATATCGGCCATAAAACCCAACATCTCGACTACCCAAAGCCTTCCGTCCCCATCAAAGGAAATAGCAACTGGGTCCTGTACCAAGGGCTCAGCCGCTATACCAATTCGATTTTGATATTTGAATCCACTAGTGTCCATTAAAAATAGTATGAACTTCCTGCCTTCCGGCAGGTAAATTATTGATAATATGCAAGTTACGTTCATTTTGGCCTCGTGACGATTTGAATCGGGAATTTTTAGCCCCTGCATCAAATCGCAGTATCGACCAGATTCAATTTTCGCAAAACCTTTAAAAACAGCTAGTTAAAAAAGTCTTACGTCTTATGTCTTGCAGCGAAGCGGTCTTTTGTCTTTTTAGTGGACACTAATGATTTGAATCAGTAAACAAGCACAAAAGATTCCAACGCTTCATTTGGGCTTAGGGGCGGGGAAACATGTTGCTTACAAGCGAACAAAAAAGTCCCCAGAGCCAAAAATGAAATCGCCCTAAAGGTAAAGAGAAACGATAAAACGCCCGAACAAAAAATGTATTTTCATAATTCAGCCGCACCCAAAATTATGAAGATTCCCATCTGCGTGGAAATTACTTTATCCTTTTAAAAAATAAAACTTGCTGCGAAAATCATTAAAGCTGCAAAGCACCCAACGACCAAAGTCCCCAAGGTATAAACGCGATAACCCGTCTTTACATCAATACCCGAAAATTGAGTCAAGATCCAAAATCCGCTATCATTGGCGTGAGATACCACCATTGCACCCGCACCTATTGCCGCCACGACCAAAGCTTTATCGATTTCGGTTTCAAAGCCCATGGTCAATAACAAAGGCGCCACGATAGAGGCAGTAGTAATCAAAGCCACGGTAGAAGAACCTTGCGCTGTTTTAATGGCTGCACACAAAAAGAACGGTAACCAAATACCGAGATTTGCACCTGAAAGTGCATCGGCCAAAGTTGTTGCGATTCCGCTATTCTGTAATATATAGCCGAAAACCCCTCCGGCACCAGTAATAAGAATAATATTGGAGGCATCCATCAATGCCTTGCCCACCCATCCGGTTGTGGACAGCATTTCCTTGTCAAACTTCTTCGGAAGCAAAAAGGCGAACAGCATACCTATGATCAGAGCAATGACCGGGGAGCCTAAAAATGACACTACTTTTACCCAGCCCAATTCTTGATCTGCTTCGGAAATATTAAAATCCATCAATGATTTTCCGATAATCAATAAAATAGGAATCAATATCGGCAAGAACGATTTGAAGGCACTTGGTGCCTGTCGAACTTTTTCTTCGATCATGTCATCGGCCATATCAGGGTTTGGATCGATATAGGTTTTTTGACCCACTTTTTTACAGTAGATAATCGCCACTACTAATGACAACAACCCTACAATGAGCCCCACTAGCATTACCAGGCCAATGTCGGCACCGATGATTCCGGCTGCTGCTATGGGCCCTGGAGTCGGTGGTACCAGAACATGTGTAATCATCAAACCCAATAACAATGCTGTGGCCGTACCTACTATTGACAATCCGGCTCGTTTGGTCAAACTTTTATTCAGCGGGTTGAGAATTATGAACCCACTATCTGCAAAAACAGGAATCGAAACAATAAAACCGACTATGCCCATTGCCTCGTGCACTCGATTTTTACCGATAATTCTGAGTACTACCTCCGCCAATTTAAAGGCCCCACCAGTCTGTTCTAGAAAAGCTCCGATAATTACACCGAGAATTATTACGATCCCGATTTTACCCAAGGTTATTCCGAATCCATCGTTAATCGATTGCACCAAGGTGGCCAATGACATATCAGAGAACAGGGCGAAAAAAATCGCTGCGGCCAGCAAGGCCAAAAATGGGTGTACATTGAACTTTGCGGTAAGCAGAATGATGATTAAAACGCTCAGTACAAGAAGAAGGATCGATATCATAGGTTTGGTCGATTAAAATGTTGGTTATTATCTTCGGATCGATTCCCAAAAGTCGAGCTCGTCTGGAAATTCAAATGCCGTCAAGTTATCATCTTTAAAGCAGTTAGCAAAATACAGCCATTACTATTTAGAAATGAAATACAATATCGAAAAAAATGTTACATTGAGAAAATCATCGAAATCATAGAGGATTTAAATTTATACCAGACCGATAAAACATGGACTACACCAAACTGCCAGGAATAAAACAATTCGATATGACCAGCAGAAACGCCCTGATTACAGGAGGTTCAAAAGGCCTTGGTTTGGCCATGGCGGCTGGACTGGCTTCCGCCGGAGCAAATGTGATGCTTTTGAACAGGAATCCGGAAGAAGGTAAAGCCGCTGCAGAACAGCTAAGAAATGATTTTGGTACTACCGCAAAAGCTTATGCCGCAGATGTCACAGATCTCACGCAAGTCGAAGGCGTCGTTGCCGAGATTATAGAAGAATTCGGTAGCGTCGATATTCTTATAAATAGTGCCGGAATAAATATTCGTGGGGCAATCGATGAACTTACCCCAGCTGAATTCAATCAGGTCATGAAAGTCAACGTCGATGGCACATGGAACGCCTCGCGAGCCGTAACACAGCACATGAAGAAAAATGGCAAGGGAAAAATAATCAATATGGCCAGTACTTTAGGTTTAGTCGGTTTGGCCAACCGAACGCCCTACGCCACAAGTAAAGGCGCCGTTGTGCAAATGACCAGGGCTTTGGGTCTAGAGTTAGCCCCTTTCAATATAAATGTCAATGCGATTTGCCCAGGACCTTTTTTAACGGAAATGAATATTCCCATTGCAGGTACCGAGGAGGCTAAAAAGTTAATTGTCGGTGCCACTTCCTTGGCACGTTGGGGAGAATTAAAAGAAATTCAGGGCGCAGCTATTTTCTTGGCGAGCGATGCCAGTAGTTATATGGTGGGTTCCATGTTGACCGTCGATGGAGGATGGACGGCCAAATAATTTCCATCACTCAAGATTTTCCATCCATTCGAACATTCGTTCTGTCCATTCCCTTAAATGTTTGTTATCCCTTGCGAGGGAAAACCCGTGCCCTCCCGTTGGATAGATATGCATCGTCGCAGGAACATCATTATCTTTCAAAGCTTGAAAGAACAACAAGCTATTTTCGACCGGAACACCTTTATCATCCATAGCATGAACCAACAGAGTTGGTGGCGTTTCAGAAGTTACCTGTAATTCATTGGAAAAATGTTCTTGCATTTCTTTGCTCGCATTCTCTCCCAACAAGGCCTTTTCGGAACCCGCGTGTTTTGTGGCCTGCGTAAACGTAACCACAGGATAGATTAAGCCCATAAAGTCTGGGCGCGCACTCTGACCGTCGAGCTCGTCGATAGGCCCATAAACCTTTTCATTAAAATGAGTACCTAATGTGGAAGCCAAATGACCGCCGGCAGAAAAGCCCATAATTCCAATTTTATTCGGGTCTATATCGTATTCTTTGGCCCTGCCCCTTACGATTCGTAAAGCTCTTTGGGCATCGATCAATGGAACATTGTGCTTATCGGTTTGCGACACGTCAGATGGCAAACGGTATTTGACCACAATGCCTGCAATGCCCTTTCCATTTAAAAATTTCGCAATATCCGTACCTTCCCAATCATAGGCTAGTATGCCATATCCCCCTCCCGGAAAAATAAGCATTGCCTGACCCGTTGCATTCTTTTTCGCAGGCAAATAAACGGCAATGGTCGGATCTTGTACTTTGCTTATTCTAAGGATATCTTGATAATCATGAACTTCCTTTTCATCGGAAACGATTTGATTGGGAATCTTATCTTTTGGCCACAAGGGCATGATGGTATCTTGTGCCATAACGGCTAAAGGTAGTATCAAGAATCCGAAAACAACAGTTAAGTGTAACTTCATTTTTTCAAGTTTTTATTATTCACATTCCCATTTAAAATTTGCTATTGGATCTTTATGGGCTCCCTGCAAATTATAGTGCCACCATTCTGTTCTCATTGACCAAAACCCATGCTTTTCCATGGTTTCTTTTAGTAATTTTCGATTATCGAGTATTTCCTGAGGAAGATCAAAATTATCATGGTAGGCCCTTTTTCCGAAAAAATCAAAATCAGTGCCCATATCTAGTTCTTTACCTTCCAAAGTGACCAAAGTAATATCTACTGCGCCGCCTTTGTTATGTATAGATCCTTTCACAGGATTCGCCACATACTGAGGGTTCGGAACAATCTCCCACATTTTATACTGCACAGAATTCGGGCGGTAACAATCGTAAAATTTTATCTTCACGCCATTTTTTTCGAATTCTTCATTTGCCGCCAATAACGCCTTGACCGTCTTTACCCGAGTATAACATTCAGCACAATCATAAACTTTTTCCTTCAGAAAATTATTGTCGGTGGCATAACGCATATCAAACGCGAAACCATCGCTAAAATCAGCTAGGCGAACAAAAGTGGTATCGGCGAGGTTCTCAAAAGTTCGGAAGTTTTTTTTGGCTTCCCTTTTTTTCTGATGAACGTTATCAAGCCCCTTGTCGACCTCTTGTTCTTTTTCAGTTAAAATTTCCTGCCTAGGCTTTTCTTTACAAGCGGCAAATGCTGTCAAAAAAATTACGAAAATTAGAATTTTACTCATTGGTCCTTTCTTTTGATTACGATAACCCAGTCTTTATTTTTTTGTCCGTTGTAGGCGGACACCTCCACACTATTCGATTTGGTGATCTTCCAACCTTCATTTTGTTTATCATATAATTTTCCGCCTTCCTTTGGATCATAAAAGGCAATTGTAAAAGCACCATCACCAATGGCAAGATCGGTCGTCTCGCCCTTGGGCAGATATACGACATAAATCTCATCCTTCTTTGCAAAACAGAATGCTTTTTGGTTGCTCAATAATTCATCATGATTCCTCATCTCCCAATACGGAAGATGGTCTACAAAAAATCGTCTTGCATTATTGCTAATGCCCCACCATTGATCGCGAGCCCTAAAATTCTCGGCAGCCATATCGTTATTTGGCGTATCCAACCCACCAAAATACCAAGAATTACCAGCGGCACCGGCCATTAGACTTCCCCACAGGCTGGTTCGCATGACCATATCGTAATTGTTGTTTGCAGCCGTATCGGTAGTCACGCCGATATCCCAATGGCCTATTTCATCTAAATAAACCACCCAAGGTTTCTTTTTCCTCTTTGATAGTTTCAACCACTTTTTCACCTCTTGGTGCACTTCTGTGGTATCGAACATTTGTAGCGAAGGAATTTCGAAATCCTTATAACCCAACATAGGTGTAAATGTTTCCTTTATGGGATCCAAAGGTCTTCCCTCGCGTCGCTCACCTGTGACTCGAACATGATTATGAACCGATACAGGATGGTCATAAGGGTCGATATTTCGAATATATGAAGCATAACTCTTCAGTTGTTTTGGGGTTCTATTGGTTTCTTCCCCTAGGTTCCACACCACTCCCAAATGATGACCGAAACGGGCGACCAATTCTTTATAGTACAGTTTTCGCTCTAAACCCAATTCACCCTTATCTAATATAGTGTCATTTTCCGTTTCTTGTGTAAAAACGTTCATTGCGATACCCCGTTCATCCATGTGCGTAAAAACCATTTCCCACTGCGCCAGTTTGCTGATGTCGAATCTTGTTCGTTCATCTGGGGCTATCCACGGCCACACGTCATTACCATCACCATGCTCGTTCATTGTCATAAAATACAGGCTGTTCATTCCCTTCGACGCCATATAGTTCAAGGCCCCGATAATCGCTTTTCCTTTTCCACCTGCCCAAGTTGGATCGTCTCTTTTCCAGTCTGCAATATGAGTCGGATATTCATGTAGTCCATCTCTTAGAGTTGGAGTTTCGGCACCACCGTTATCGAAGGTGCCATCGAATTCATGAAAGGCCAAAAAGTTTTCAGGACTCCCCACGCCATTTTTTAAAAAAGCCTTTCCCGTTTCGCTTTCTTCCAAATAATGCTTCCCGACATAAGCCAATTTTCCGGTTTTATAAAATCCGCTTGCTGCGGAATCTACGGGTTCAATTTCAAAACCTCCTTTGGTATTCCAAATATCTTCGTTCTTTCCTGGCAGGGCATATTGCTTTACAGCGATATCTTTTCCTTCCATTAGAAAAGCCTTGAATGTCCATTTTCCTTCCATACCCGGAGAAAATTTGACCCGCCATTTGTTGCCACTTTCCGCACTGGTATTTGCCGCATCACCATCTGCCGCAAAATAACCTGGAACGGAAACTTTTTGTTCTCCATTTTCAAAGTCGACCCAGAGACTATAGTCTAAAAACGGATTGATGCTATCTTTTTCAGAAGCTTGCAGAACTTCAAAAGTGAATGTCAAGGGTTGCCATTTTTTCATTGAGCCCTCTAAAACATAGTCCTTGTTATTTGACGTATCGCCACAAGAAATCAGCACTGAAAAGAATACAAGTATAACAGCAAGACAACGGGGTCTTTTCGGTAAAAAGGGCATTTTGGTAGCGGGTTTATACAGTTGAAGATAGCGATATTTTTTTTCTGGAGAAATTGCACCAAAAAGAAATTAATTCTTGATCTGATGGCATTAATGCTTATTTTTAGTGTTATTCATTTGTGGGCTATAAATTACGGTCGCACTTTAACCGTTTTGAACTTTAAATTATGTGCCGAAGACTTTTGATTCCATTTTGTTTGACCGTCTTGATATTTTCATGCAAAGATGAAAAATCTGCCTCGCGGACCGGCCAGTCGCAGAATAATGGCCAAACCGACGTAACCGATGAAAAATGGATGCTTGGTTTTGAGAAAACAGAGCTCAACCCCATTATGACAGCGGATTCAAGCTATGTTTTTAATGACCCGATTACAAAGAAAGAAGTGCAGTGGCAAAAGGCCGATGTTTTCAATCCTGCCGCGATTGTTCGAAACGATACGGTATTTATGCTTTTTCGAGCGGAAGACAACCCCGATGCTATTTTAGGAGGACGGACCTCACGCATCGGATTGGCGCATAGCACGGACGGAATAAATTTTACAAAATATCCGGAACCCGTTTTTTATCCGAAGGAAGAAGAATTCCGGCAATGGGATTATCCCGGGGGTGTCGAGGATCCTCGTGTTGTTGAAACTCCCGATGGCACTTATATCATGCATTACACCAGTTGGAACAGGGATGTCGCACGACTTTCTTGCGCCACTTCAAGAGATTTAAAAAATTGGACCAAACACGGACCCGTTTTTCAAAAGGCTTATGACGGCAAGTTCTTGGACATTTGGAGTAAATCAGGTTCCGTAGTAACGGAATTAGTCGACGGTAGATTGAAAGCGAAAAAAATCAAAGGAAAATATCTAATGTATTGGGGCGAACTTTTTGTAAACCTTGCCGAATCTGAAAACGGCATCGATTGGACTCCCTTGCTTGATGAAAAAGAGCAACTATTACATGTTTTCAAACCTACTCTCGAGGAATTCGACAGTCATCTGACAGAGCCAGGGCCCCCTGCAATATATACCGAGAATGGCATCTTACTTTTGTACAACGGTAAAAACCTCAGTGGAGAAGGAGCTACATCGAAATATCCGGAAGGTACCTACTGCGGCGGGCAGGCATTGTTCGATAAAAACGACCCCACAAAATTGATAGCCCGATTAGAGACCCCGTTTATCTGCCCGAGTCTGGCTCATGAAATCAGCGGGCAATATAAATCGGGCACCACATTTATCGAGGGTTTGGTCTATTTTAAAGATAAGTGGTTTCTCTATTATGGTACTGCCGATTCTATGGTGGGCTTGGCTGTGAAAGAGTGAGCAGTTGGCAGTGAACAGTAAGACGCAAACAGTACAATATTGAAATATAGTATTTAAGGTTTAAAGGATTCCCCCTTTGAAGGCGACAAAGCGTGGGTTTTGGGCGAGCTACGGAATTGACGGAGATGTTTTCGAAAGACCATATATTAAAAATTAGTTCAAAGTTTCAGGTTTAAAGTTCATTTTATGGCTACAAATAAATTCTTAACGACTCTTCTTGTTGCTCTGCTGTTATTCTCTTGTAAGGAAAAAAAGGAGAGTAAAGCTTTAGAGACCACTGAAAAAAGACCCAACATCATTTTGATAATGGCAGATGATCAAGGTTGGGGGGATTTGAGTATAAACGGAAATACCAATCTCAGTACACCGAATATCGATGCCCTTGCCCAAAACGGAGCGACCTTCGAAAACTTTTTTGTGCAGCCGGTCTGCTCCCCTACCCGGGCCGAGCTATTGACTGGCCGCTATTTTGGCCGATTAGGGGTTTACCGCACTTCCGCAGGGGGCGAACGAATGAATTTGGGCGAGACAACAATTGCCGAAATACTCAAACAAGTGGGTTACCAAACAGCCGCTTATGGTAAATGGCACAACGGTATGCAACCACCTTACCACCCTAATTCCCGCGGTTTCGATGATTACTACGGATTTACCTCTGGTCATTGGGGCAACTATTTCAGCCCGATGTTGGAACACAATGGTAAAATCGTAAAGGGTAAGGGGTTTTTGGTAGATGACCTGACCGACCACGGATTGGATTTTATACAAAAAAATCAAGAGGAACCTTTCTTCTTATATCTGCCTTACAACACTCCCCATAGTCCGATGCAAGTACCGGATGAGTATTGGAATTCTTTTCAGGGTAGGAATCTAGAAATGAAATATCATGGCGAGGAAGAGGAAAATGAAAACTTTACCCGAGCGGCTCTGGCCATGGTCGAAAATATTGATTACAATGTTGGAAGGGTTACTAGCAAGCTGAAAGAACTAAAATTAGAAGAAAATACGATCATCATCTATCTTTCAGACAATGGCCCCAACGGATGGAGATATAACGACGGTATGCGAGGCAAAAAAGGATCTACAGATGAAGGCGGCGTACGTTCCCCGTTTTTTATCCAATGGAAGGGCAAAATTCCGGCAGGAAAAAAGATATCCCGAATTGCAGGTGCAATTGACCTGTTGCCCACTTTAGCGAATTTGGCGGGTGCGAAAGTCGAAACGAAAAGACCATTAGATGGAAAGAACCTTTCTTCTTTGCTTTTCAATGAAAATCTGAAATGGGACGACCGGTTGATCGTTAACCATTGGGGTGGGAAAACCAGTATTCGCTCCCAAAATTATCGGTTGGATCATGAAAATCGTCTTTATGATATGAATAATGATCATGGGCAGACGACCGATGTTTCGAAACAATTTTCTGAAGTTGCCGATTCGCTTAAAAAAGCGAAAATCGATTGGTTGGCTACAATTCAACCTCCCATAAAAGACGAGCGGCCTTTTACCCTGGGCCATCCTGATTTTGAATATACCCAAATTCCTGCCCGTGACGGCATTCCGCATGGAAATATCAAGCGAAGCAATCGTTATCCGAACAATACTTTTTTTACCAATTGGACGAACGAAAAAGATTACATTACCTGGGATGTTGAAGTTTTGGCCGATGGCGAATTCGAGGTAGAACTATATTATACAATGAAGCCTGAAAACGAAGGTGTGGGGATACAGCTTTCGCATGGAAAAAGTATGTTAGCGACACGTATCACTGAAACGCATGACCCACCATTAACGGGAATGGAAAATGATCGCGATCCGCGAATCGAGTCTTACGTCAAAGATTTTAAGCCGAAGATCTTGGGCAATATAAAACTTAGAAAGGGGAGAAATCCATTGATTCTCAAGGCCTCGCACTTTTCAAGACAAGAAGCAATCGATGTGCGATTGCTGATGTTTAGAAGAATAAATTAAAAACTGGCTCTAGTTTAAAATAGCTATGATTCCTGAAAGCCCTATGGTTGTAGGTTCGGTAATATGAGTTTTGGGCTAAAGCCCCTTTAACAGGATCAAATTCGTCCCCCGGATAAATCCGGGGGCAATTGAAAAATGGATTTTCCAATACTATTGCC